>NZ_JAWOVZ010000012.1:0-143322 GCF_033340175.1 Vibrio sp. 1557
TGGAGGCGCCTCCCGGAGTCGAACCGAGGTCCACGGATTTGCAATCCGCTGCATAGCCACTCTGCCAAGGCGCCTTTTTATTACGCTTCAGGGCTCTACCCCGTTGCGTTGGTGGCTACTTTACGGATTGAGAGAAGATAGTCAAACAAAAACATTTCATTTTCTGTTCGTTTGATTTCTTTTAAGTCAATTCGACCAAAGTTCGATCTTATTGGCTTAAAACGAAGCAATATAAATCTCGCTTTCAGTTCGTTTTGTCCCATGAAACATTAAGGCGTTTAATAGTTGCTGACCCTTTTTAGCAATCTTCCCACAACATTAGGGTGATAAGACCAAGTGTGATCAAACATCGACATTAATGCAGGATTTCCGTATTTCGATAAGCTAATCGCGTGAAAACGGTTTTTCTTCGCTTTGAGCGCATCCACTTTGGCCAGTAACTCGTCTTGTTGTTTTGGCGCGATAAAGTCGGAAATGACTACCATGTCTGCGTTTTTATATTTATCACCGCTCATCAAGTCGATAGATTTAATCAAAGTTGGCTCTAAGTCTGTACCACCATGGAAGCGATAAGTTAGAAAGTCCGCCGCCTCGCGCAGACCATCTTGTTTGGTTAGTTCGTAGGTAATGTGTTCCGTAGAAAAAATAATGACATAGCAATCACGTTGCTCCGCTAGTGCGATTTGCATCAGAGCATAAGCCATGGCTTTGGCGCATTGCTCAGGAAAGCCACTCATGGAACCGGACGCGTCCACACAAACAATGAAGGGGCCTTTTTCGATATCTACCGCTTTATGGTCAGGTCGGTGAGCTTTAACTTTACGTAACGTGCGCGATTTGCCTTGTGTACGATAGTTCATGAGCCGTTTATCAACTAAGTGTTTATAGAACACAACTTCAAGTTCAGGATACGCCAAAAACATCGTTTCGTTGGGAAGTAGCTTATTTAGATCATCGCTTTCGTGAATACCGACAATATCATCCGTCGCCTCATCACTTTTCTCTTCGACCAATTGAAGTTCTTCAGTGGGCGCACGATTTAGTTCAGGATCATTTACTTGCCCCGCCATACGACCGAGTTGCTCCGCAATTTCTTGCAAGCCTTGGTGCTTCTTCAGAAACTCAGCATGGCGTTTCATCACCGTTAAGTCTGTTTTACTCAACTTGGCAGATGCCATATCCCACAGGCGCCCTACACTTTCAGCGTCACCCGACTCCGTGACTTTATCCATATTACGCATGGTTTCCATACGTTGATACAGGTCATTCAGCACCTTTTCTTTATTGGCTTCAAGCTCGCTTACTTGCGCTTGTTTTATAGCATCGGTGAGGCTTTTGTACCATTGATCACAAAAGTAATGAGGGAACATAGGGTTATTCATCCCTTTGTTCTTTTCCATCATTCGGCGAGCTTGCATGTAAAACGCAGAGTGCCATTCCAGCTTTTTAATCACATCTTCGATGTTTTCAAAAAACACCTCTTCATCCCAATGAATAACCTCTTGATATAAAGACAGCTCTTGTTGGAAACGCTCTGTCTCACATACCTTGGTGATCCGTTTTTTGACGCTGCCTCGCCACTTTAACAAGTGACCTTTGACCGAAGATTTAACACCTCGGTTTTCTGCCATCATCATGACTTGTGAACGCGCCATCAAATCATTAACTGCGCTATCGATGATGCCGGAGTCGGCCACCATCAGCGCGAGGTTAAGTCCGTCTGCACCTAGCATGTCGTCTCCTTATGAGAAAAACTGATTTAAGTTTTTAAAGCGTTGGATAACTTTTTCACTTTCTGCTTGGATTGATTCAAGTCTCTGACTGACCTGTTGTAGACTCGACTCCATAAGGCGGGGTAGTTCAGGATCAACAAAGCTATGCGGAAGCGCATCATGAAAGTTCGCTTTCACCTTGCGCATATGGTGTTCTGCCTCACTAAGCTGATTTACGGCTTTTTCGCTCTGCGTTAACCACTTTTGGTAAAGCTCTACATCCAAGCCCTCTTGAGTCACTAGGCTAACCAAAATGCCTCGGTTCGCGATATCACGGATAACTAGGTTATTCGCCGCGTCAACATCAAATCGTAAACGGCACATGTTGGTGTTTTGATTGACGTAACCATACACATCACCGCTTCCCTCTTTAATGACTCGATCTAACTCATCTTTGGGTACATAAACCCAGCGGCTATCACCTTTTTCTGATTCTGAAACCGACATGTTGCTTTGCAAGACAACCAATTTAACTAAGTTAACGGCTGCGCCAACTTTGTACATCTTGGCTTTAGAGGTATCAAAGCGCATGGTTTCTTTACGCAAAATACCCGTGGCCGCTTCAGACGTTAACGTCATGCGGTAGGCATCTTCTAGTTCATGTTGGACATCAACCAAAGACTCACGGCAGTATTCGATTTCCTGCTCCGCGTCTTGTTGATCAAATGCATGTTTTAAGGCGAACTCTTGAACCACTTCACGTACCACATCTCGCGATTCAGGACTGTTCCATAAACAATCTTGCAGCAGTAAAAGGTCAAGCGGATTTATTTCATCGCGACCATTAAAAAACGCGCTCGCTTTTAACAACTTCACGGCTTTCTTCCAGCGGCGGTCAGAGACATACATATCGGTATTGGCCACATCACCAAACTGAGCTTCAACTTTGCTTTCTAACATCGTTTTAAGCTGGAAAAGCTTTTCGAATGCATTGTCGGTTAACGTCAATTTGTCGAGCTGTTGTTGCCATTGATGATATTCTTCATCAGTTATCGCTAGGCCTTCTGGTACTTGTGCCTCTTGCGATGTGCCCACAGTCAACATCGACTTAAAGTTTTGTTTATTCTGAATTCGATTCACAAACACACGCACCAACATGCGGTCGTAGAGCGCATCCAATCCACTATCTTCATCGGGTAATTCATTGGAAGCCGATACCAACAAGCGCATTGGCACACGCTCGATATCGCTGCCATTTTTGAATGTTTTCTCATTAACCACTGTCAGCAATGTATTAAGAATTGCAGGGCCCGCCTTCCAGATTTCATCCAAAAATACGACTTGTGCAGTTGGCAAATACCCTTTAGTTAAGCGAACATAACGGCCGTTGTCTTTTAGCTCTTGGATACTCAGTGGCCCAAACACCTCTTCAGGGGTTGAGAAGCGCGTCATCAGGTATTCGAAGTAACTGCTGTTATCGAACGCTTGGATGAGTCGTTTGGCAATTAAGCTTTTTGCAATACCAGGGGGACCTAAAAGAAAAACACTTTCACCAGCAAGTGCAGCAAGAAGGCAGAGCTTGATCGTATGTTCACGCTCATAAACGCCATCCGTTAACGCTTTCGCCAATTTATTGATGCGTTCTGAGAGAAGCGCTTTTTCGGCATTTGAGGTAAATAAGGTTTGTGTCATACGTTCTCCGGCTGCTGAAGTGGTATTGCGTTAACATTTTTATACACTTGTTATAACTTTGTTACAAATGTATTTTGTCGAATTCCCCTTATAGCAGATGCTTTTCCCCTTCTTGACGAAGCAATCAAAGTTTCCATTTATGAGACATTGCTCACTTAAAGTGCAAACGCTTTCGTCGTGTTGCAGTATTTTTTGCTTTTGTTTCCCACCATTTGTGGTTAATGTCGAAAAACGTCAAAAATGCGGTAACAGCTAGGGTTTATAACTGCATGAGCAAGATAATTCATAAATGGAAGCAAATTTCTCTGATTGAAGAAGACGTTGTGCTTCCTACAGGACAGGCAATTACGCACACCACAATCCATCATCCGGGTGCTGCGGTGATTCTCCCTATTACAGCGGAGGGTCACATTGTCCTTGTCCACCAATTTCGGCCTTCACTTAATAAATGGCTATTGGAACTTCCTGCTGGTACCAGAGAAGGCAACGAAGAGCCACTCTGCTGCGCCAAAAGAGAGCTAGAGGAAGAAACTGGGTTTAGTGCAGAGAAATTCACGTCTCTCGGCCAAGTCACCCCTCTTGCCGGATTTTGTGATGAGATACAGTATCTATTTGTTGCCGAAAAGCTCAACAAAACAAACCGTTACGAGTGCGATGAAGACGAAGTGATTGAGGTCGTCACCTTGTCAATCAAGCAACTCGAAGAAAAGATAGTCGATGGCACGATCACCGATGCCAAAACGATCGCTTGCTTAAGCAAAGCGCGCCTTTGCGGATATATTTAGGACTTTGACCAAGGAGACATTCATGGATTTTCGATCAGATACCGTTACACAGCCCACCCAAGCCATGCGAGAAGCCATGTTTAAGGCCCCCGTTGGGGATGATGTTTATGGTGATGACCCTACGGTCAATGAGCTTGAAAAATTTGCTGCGCAGCTTGCTGGTTTCGAAGCAGCTTTGTTTACCACTTCAGGCACTCAAGCCAATCTGCTCGGTTTAATGGCGCATTGCGAGCGGGGAGATGAATATCTATGTGGGCAACAAGCACATAACTACAAATACGAAGCTGGTGGCGCGGCGGTTTTGGGATCAATTCAACCTCAACCAGTCGAAAATAACCCAGATGGCACGCTACCATTTGATAAACTGACTGCTGCGATTAAACCAGATGATTGTCACTTTGCTCGCACTAAGCTTCTCAGCTTAGAAAACACAATTAATGGTAAAGTACTACCTCTGTCTTACTTAGCAGAAGCACGTGACTTCGTGAATAAACATAACTTGCAGATGCATCTAGATGGCGCTCGCGTTTTTAACGCAGCCGTTGCACTTGATGTTCCGGTAAAAGAGATCGGTCAGTACTTTGATTCAATGACGATCTGTCTGTCGAAAGGTCTGGCTGCCCCTGTTGGCTCGCTACTACTTGGTAGCAAAGACTACATCGCAAAAGCACGTCGCTTAAGAAAGATGGTCGGCGGTGGTATGCGTCAAGCGGGTATTCTTGCCGCAGCAGGCAAACTTGCCCTTACCGAACAAGTGGAACAGCTAAAACAAGACCACATCAACGCAAAAACCTTAGCGGAAGGTTTAGCAGAACTGCCTGGTTTTTCAGTCAACCCTGAATTTGTTCAAACGAACATCGTGTTCGCGAAGCTTGATCCTCAAGTGGACATAGTAAGTATCGCTGCGAAACTAAAGGAACAAAACATCACGATAACCCCTGGAAATCCAATTCGTTTTGTAACTCATAAAGATATTTCAGCGAAAGACATCGACACTTTCTTATCAAGTATAAAATCTCTACTTTAATTTGATTTTGATCATTGAGCTTCCCCTAAGGGGAAGCTTTATTGTATCGCCATGATTTTTAGCGAATAGATAACCTCCATGCTCAGGTTTGTACTTCTAATCTCTTTTATTTTCTCTTCCGCTATCCATGCCGAGCCGTTTGGTGATGCTGATAAAGGTAAAATCAAATCACCTAGCTGTGTCTATTGTCACGGTGTTAAAGGCATCGCAACGAACAACACCTATCCAAGCCTTGCTGGTCAAAATTCTCAGTACCTTTACAATGCAATGAAATCTTATCAAGCCGGTGAGCGTAAAGGGCCGCTTGCAGAAATGATGGCAGCACAGTTAAAAATGTTAAATGATGAAGACCTTCGTGATGTCGCTGCTTTTTATGCAGAACAGACAGAAATCAAGTAATTAGATCACCTGTAGATGACTATGAAAGCTCGTGAATCATCCAAACTCAACGCATATTGAAACATTAACCCAACATTTGACCACAAAACAATCAAATTAACTTCACTTCAAATATTTGATGAATTTATAGTTCAACATAAGCATTAATATTGACTTTTTATTCTATTTTATCGATATTTCATGCTTTATTGAATTTGACGTGAAGTAAGTTATGTCTCACACACATGCGCAACCAGCAGACTCGGTTGCTACCCCTAAGTCGTGGCAGATGCCAGATACCCTCATTTTGATCTTCATTGTTGGTATTCTTGCTGCGATTCTTACCTACTTAATTCCTGCTGGTCATTTTGATAGCCAACAGGTGACCTACATGGTCGACGGTGCAGAAAAAACTCGCACAGTTATCGATCCTTCTTCTTTCTCTTATGCAACCGACGAAAACGGTGAATTGGTTTACAACAAGGTTGGCCTGTTTGCTTCTGGTGGTGGCATTGGTCTGATGAACTTCCCTTTCGAAGGGCTAGTTTCTGGCTCTAAATGGGGCAGCGCAATCGGCGTGATTATGTTCATGTTGGTTATCGGCGGTGCTTTCGGCGTTGTAATGCGCACAGGCACAATCGATAACGGTATCCTGCGCCTTATCGATAAGACCAAAGGTAACGAAGCGCTATTCATTCCAGTGCTATTTTTGCTGTTCTCGCTAGGCGGTGCGGTATTTGGTATGGGTGAAGAAGCCGTAGCATTTGCGATTATTATCGCGCCGCTTATGGTTCGCCTTGGTTATGATGGTATCACTACGGTAATGGTTACCTATGTTGCGACTCAAATTGGCTTTGCTACTTCTTGGATGAACCCTTTCTCCGTCGCTATTGCGCAAGGCATTGCGGGTGTACCTGTTTTATCCGGCATGACAGTGCGCATGGGGTTATGGGCTGGCTTTACGTTAATCGGTATCGCTTTCACAATGATCTACGCCGCTCGTGTGAAGTCAAATCCTAAACTTTCTTACAGCCACCGCACAGACCAGTATTTCCGTCAGCAAGAGCTTGGCAATCAAGATTCTCGTTGGAACCTAGGTGACACACTCGTTATCCTTACGGTTATTGCGACCACGGTGTGGGTCGTTTGGGGCGTAGTCGCTAACGCATGGTACATCCCAGAAATCGCTTCTCAATTTTTCACTATGGGCTTTGTTGTCGCGATCATCGGTACGATTTTCCGCCTGAACGGTATGACGCTAAACTGCGCAGCTGATGCATTTAAAGAAGGTGCAGCTATTATGCTTGCACCTGCCCTATTAGTGGGTTGTGCGAAAGGTGTATTGCTTATACTTGGTGGTGGTACAACTGATGAAGCGAGTGTACTGAATTCAATTCTAAACAGTGCTGGCGGCGTGATTAGCGGGCTTCCTGACGTGGCTGCGGCATGGTTAATGTATGTATTCCAATCTATCTTCAACTTCTTCGTCACTTCAGGATCCGGACAAGCGGCACTAACGATGCCTCTACTGGCCCCTCTGGCAGACATTGCAGGAGTTACGCGCCAAGTGGCAGTTTTGTCATTCCAACTTGGCGATGGCTTTACTAACGTTATCGTCCCTACTTCGGCATCTCTCATGGCAACGCTTGGTGTCTGCCGTATCGACTGGGGTGACTGGGCAAAATTCTGCTGGCGATTTATTCTATTACTCTTTACCCTATCAAGTATCGTCGTTATCGCAGCTCATATTATGGGTTTTGCGTAAAACGAAGCCAATTGGTAATTAAGGCGAGACATGTTCTCGCCTTATTAATATTCATGGTATGACGACGCTAAGGTTTTAGATTAGCTCATGGTTTTTTGGAGTGGTAACTTTAATGGCAACACAATTTCTCGATGACGTGATTCAAGGTCATCAAGTGATTCAATCTCTCAATGTAGCAGACCTAAATTCGGGCGAGCATAAGTTTTGGTTTCGCATCGCAACGAATGCTCTCTCTCAGTGGCAACACCTACCTGTGCTAGTGTTCAAAGGTGAAAAACCTGGCAAGAAAATCATGATTACCGCAGGGGTTCATGGTGATGAGTACAATGGTGTGTTAGCAGCGCAGCAAACTGCTCGAGAGCTCATCGGCACTGAAGTCGCTGGTACTGTCACTATTGTTCCAACCGTTAACATGCCAGGTATGCTAAACCACAGCCGTGATTTCTATTCCGCAGACCCTGATGCGTCTCCTGCAAACTTAAACCGCTTTTTTCCTGGTGACCAAAACGGCAATGAAGCCCAACGCTACTTATATGCATTGTGGAATGATTTGCTCAAACCAAATGCTGATTTAGCCATTGACCTTCACACTCAAACCAGTGGTGCGGCCTATCCGCTTTACGTGTTTGCAGATTTCCGAATCGAGCAATCATTAGAAATGGCTCGTCTCATTAATCCTGATGCGATTTTAAATGATCCTGGAGATGCTGGCGTCCTTGAAACGGTTTGGAATAACCACGGTGTCCCAAGCATTACAGTTGAAGTAGGTATGGGGCGATACACCGAGCAAGAGCTCATCAGTCGAACTGTAACAGGCATTTTTAATGTGCTGAAAGAGCATAACATTGTTGAAGGTGATGTGGACACTATTACGTCATGCTTGGAAGGAAACGAAATCATCAGTGTGAAAGCGACACACGGCGGCTTTGTACTGCCTCATGTTAGTTTGATGGATTTTGTCGAGCAAGGTCAACTTCTTGCGATTCAATACGACAGCTTTGGCGCTGAGATTAAACGCTACACCGCCCCAACAAGCGGCACAGTACTTAGCCACAATGTTGAATCTATTCGAGCACCAGGCTCCCTGATCGTTCGTTTGATTAAGTAAACCATAACCGTTTGTTGATAGATCAACCTTTCGACGCTCACTCAAATTTATATAAGCCCCATCACGAGTAATCACAAATGATGGGGCTATATCCATTTTGACCACATTAAGTTACGCGGTAACAAATTACTGTTAAGCGAAATGACAAACTGAGCTCTTAATTAGGAAGCTTCCCCTCTGTCCGCTTTTTCAGCCACGCTGATGAACTTAAAGCTGTCTTTGTTTCTCTTGTTCAACAAAAATGAGCTCGTCTATAGCGAAACCTTTCTCTTTAGCTACGTACTTAAAGCGCTCCACTACTTTCTCATCAACGTTAGGCGTTCTAGACAATAGCCACAAATAGTCGTGGTTGTAACCGGAAACAAACGCATAGTTATAGTTTTCACCTAGCTCAAAAACAATGTAAGAAGAGTATATTGGCCCAAAAAAGGAAACCTTTAAGTGTCCAACCGTTTTATCTTCAACAAAATAAGCTTTGCCTTCAGCTTCTGACCACTGTCGCTCTTCTTCGGAATATCCACGGTTTATCACCTTAACCCCACCATCCTCGCGAACCTGATACTCAGCGGTAACGTTGGATAAGCCTCGCTCAAATGAATGGTCTAGGCGTGCAATTTCGTACCACTTACCTAGATATGGCTCTAAATCGAAATTATTGACGGGTTCCACCCCATCCGGCTTCGAGGTACAACCAAATAAAGTTGCAAGTGACAAAAGTAAAAATATTTTTATCGATTTCATACAACACCTAAATTTTAATTAGTGATTGATTTTACTCTAGAAGATAACAAATCGATCACTAAGCCGCACCATCGCCCTAATAGGTACACATCACAATTCTTCATCATCAATAGCGCGCTGAACACCGAAACCTCGTCATCTCAGCAAATCGATAACAAGATTGCTCTATTTTTGACTTACAAGCTGACCATGCTTGTACATTTTGTCAGCATTTAACCCTATGCATATAGAAACTTTGCACAACATAGACATTCGTAGGCATATCACCCTCCTATAATACGTTGCGTTATAGACAGAGGTTATTGTTATGAAATTAAAAACAGTGTCAGTTTGTGCACTTTTGGTGTTACTTGCAGGTTGTCAGCAGGAAAAGCCGAGCGCAACGACACAATTAACGACCTCGGCAGATGTATGTAATGCACAAGGAAACATGCCAGGTGGGTGGAATGAGTTTAACGCGACCCCTGATGCACAAAAGGCAATGGCCTTTGTTTTAAAGAAAATGGACACAATAGCGTCGTTTAAACAAATACTGAATGTTCACGCGCAAATCGTTAGCGGCGTCAACTATGCTATTGAGTTTGAATTGGATGATGGCTCTGTTTGGAACACGATTGTTTATCGCAACCTCGATGGCGAATATGCGATTACCCAATCGCCAAAAGAAGGCCACTTTTGCGAACAGTAGCGACTTAGTCAGAAAGCCCCTAACAATAGGGGCTTTTTGATCTAACAGTAATCACTGAATTAGACAGCGAAGCGACATTGAGATTTAATCGACACCGTTGAACCAAGTCTTGATGGTTCAACATCAATCCTCTGCGCCATTTGCTCTTTCAGCTCAGAAACGTGAGAAATAACACCGATCATGCGCCCAGTCTGTTGCAGGTCCACTAGCGTTTGAATAGCAAGATCTAAAGACTCTGGGTCTAAACTACCGAAGCCCTCATCAATAAATAAAGTGTCTAAACGGATACCGCCACTATAGGATTGCACAACATCCGACAAACCAAGTGCCAGAGCAAGCGCTGCCATAAATGATTCACCGCCGGAAAGTGTCGCAACATCACGCGTTTTTCCTGTGTAGCCATCTTCAACCATTAAATCTAAGCCGCGACCCGCAGCGCCTTTGAAGCCCTCTGTTTTTCGAGCAAGAATATAGCGCCCTTTACTCATAAGGCTTAAGCGTTGAGAGGCCTGAATCAGCACATCATCCAACAGTACACCAAGAACAAAGCGATGTAGGCTAACCCTGCTGCCTGTTTTACCGCTAGCAACGTCGTACAACGTACCAAAGACTTTGTATTCTTCTTCTAACTTACTATTTTTCTCATGCAACACGGCAATATCTTTACGAACCTTTTCAAGACGTTCAAATATTGAGCGTGTGGTATCAAGTTGATTCCTTACTTCAATATATTGCGCCTGCAGAGTGGTTAACCTATCGTTAAACGACTCTAAATTAGGCCTTTCAAGATCTTTCAATGCATGATTTAAATCATGTAGTGTTTGCTCAAGCTTGGTTTGTGCCTGTTTGAAGCTGTCTATTTCTTGCTGCCAGGCTTGAAGTTCATCATCTCCCACTCGACTACTTAGATAATGGCTTTCATCCTCAAATTTACTCGCCTGTAGTGCCTCATTCCACGCTAATTCTGCTTGGCTAAGTTTTTGCTCTGACTCAGATAACCACTGCTTGTTCGTCGCTAAGTGACTTTCCGCATTTGATTTCTCCAATATCGCTTGCTGTAAAGCGGTTTGCGCCTTTTCTAAGCCTGTGTTCAAACTCAGAATTTGCTCTTTTGTCAGCAAAATTTCACGTTCAAGCAAGTCAGCGGAACTGTATTTTGGGTCAATAGAAGCTTGTAATTGAGCCAATTGTTCTTGGTTCGCTTTAACGGTTGATTCATTTGCCGCCATTTTATTCTGCAGCTCATGAATTTTATTTTCACCCACGACGCAGCGTTGATTAAGCTGTTCAACGTTCTTTTCTAGCTTTTCAATATCAATAGCTTGTAGACGTAGGAGTTGAGCATTGATCGCTTGCAAATCATTTTGAACCGTCGAGATCTCAGATGTAGCATACTCACCCAACTCCTCTTTCAACTGGTTACACTGATTCTGATACTGACTAATGACAACGTTATGTTGTTCTAGCTGATTGCTTAGTTGGTTCAACAAGGTTTGAGCTTCTCGCTCTTTAGCTCTAGCCGCCTGAACTTGCTCTTTTGTAACGGCTTCTTCAACAAACGTTGCGGGGTTAGGATGCGTTTCGCTACCACACACCGGGCATGCTTCACCTGCTTTTAGTCGCTGCGCTAATACTGCCGCTTGAGCGTTGTGCCACTTAAGCTCTATCGTATCAGCGGCTTGTTGACGCTGCATATAGCGCTGACTGGCTTCGTGTAGTGACTGCTGCTTGCCTACAGTTAGCGCATTGAGTTTAGAGAGCTCTAAAGTAAGATCATGCAGCTTTTGTAGATCCTGTAACAGCCGTTGTTTTTGTTTTATTTCCGCATCGATGCTGCCAATAAGCGCAACATCAACTCGTGCTTTCTCTAGCTCCTTCTGTCCCTGCTGGGCCTGTAACGTTAACTTATCTTTTAGTTCTATGTACTGTTTTAACGTTGCTTCAAATTGTTGTTTTTGTTGATAACCCGCCGTTATTTTACTTTCCAAATTGTCTTTCTCGACCAACTTGTTTTTCATACTTTCAAGCTGATACTGCAGTTGCGTTAACTGCGGGACCTTTGCCGCTGCCTCTTTTGCACTTTGCTGCAAGTTTTCTTGTTCTCTCGCAACGACATTAGCTTTTTCGAGACTCTCTTCCAAAGCTACGATTTTTTGCCTAAGCTCTTGCGTTTGAGCTTTTGCATTTTGTAATGAGATGTAGGGCAACTCTATCTTATTGGCATTTTTAGCGTTTTCTAATTGCTGTTGACGAGCTTTTATCGAATCTGCGTGTTCTAGATGCAGCTTGAGTGCGCTTTCTGCTTGCTCTCGTTTCGAAAACTCTCCATTCAAGGTTTCCGCTTTTTGCAATTCAGATTTAGCAGTATTGAGCTTATCTAACGCTGCTTGCTCATTCTTTTTATCAGACTCTAATTGCTTAGTTACTTGTTCCAGTTGTTGTAATAGTTCTTGTTCAGAACTCGCTTCTGCAACTTGTAAAGCACCTCGAATTTGATTATCAAATTCGCCTTTCGCTTTACTAATTGCACTCGCTTTATCTTTGAGCGCGTACTCAATTTTTTTATATATGTCAGTTTGAAAGAGCTGGCCAAAAATTTCTTCACGCTCTTTAGAGCTAGCAAGCAACAGTTCTCGGAATTTTCCTTGAGGCAACACCATAACTTGACGAAATTGAGTTTCATTCAAGCCAATAATATTGCTAACTTCAGTTTTAACCTGAGTCGTCTTGCTGGTGATAAGCGTTTCAGTCTCACCGAGTTCATAAAGAGCCGCAGTGTGCTTTTTAATCGTCATCCCTTCACCACGGGCCTTGGGCGCTTCCTGCTCAGGGGATCGAACAACTCGGTATTGTTTGCCGTGTAACGAAAATTCGAGAACTACTTCGGTTGGTAAGTCTTGCGCGGATAAGTCACACCGCATCTGAATACCTTGTCGCTCATTACCTGTGGTTTCACCATAAAGGGCGAAGCAAATGGCATCTAAGATCGACGTTTTACCGGAACCTGTAGGACCATTAATCAAAAATAGAGGGTTACTGCCAAGCTTCTCAAAATGAATGATTTCAGTTTTTGCAAACGGACCAAAGGCTTGCATGGTTAGTTTAATTGGTTTCATCTTTGGTCCCTATTGCTGTGATAATTGCTTAATAATGTCAGTAACAGCTTGCTCTTGCTCTTTAGACAACTGGCTATCTTGCGCCTCAATAAAAAAATCTCGGAACATATCAATTTCGCTTCGCGCCAACTTTGCTTGCGCCATTTCCTGCTCTACCCCAATTAACATGCCAGGTTTCTCAAGGTGTAAAACGTTTGGATACACTGAACGAAGTTTTTCCATTGGGTTTAAAATCGCATGTTTATCCATCAAACGAACTAACAAATAATCTTCATTCTTGGGGTCTGTTTTCCCTTGCTCAATAACTTTATCCAGCTCGCCCTCTACAATACGCATTTCATGAGGAGCCGTAAGATCAATATGCTTTGCAGAAACGAATCCTTTCTTGTCCAGTTCAACTAACGTGAAACCTTTTCTCTGGTTCTGTTCACCAAAGCTATACTTCATGAGAGAGCCAGAGTAACGGATATGCTCTGCGCCTTTCTTTTGAGGCTGATGCAAATGACCAAGTGCGACGTAGTCAAAATCTAAGAAGTGTTCATGACTCACGCGATCAGAACCACCAATAGATAATGGTCGTTCAGAGTCTGACTCGATAGCCCCATCAACAAAACAGTGACTCACGAGCACGCGCTTTTGCTTAGAGATAAAGCGCTCTTTAATTTGCTCAACAAGCAATTGATGAGCCTCATCATGAGTGGATACCGAGGCTTTGTAGGCAAACCTGACCTGTTCAGGGTCGTTATAAGGCATACCATAAAACGCGACCTCGTCCGCAGAGTCCGTTTTTATGATGATGGGAGTGAGCATATCTTCAAAGTTGCTAACAATATGGAGACCTGCATTTTTCATTTGCTCTGAGCCGAAACCTAGCCTTTCTGCACCATCATGGTTGCCAGATATAAATATCATTGGTGTTTCTAACTCGGTACAAATGCGTTTCACGACTCGATCTAACAGTTCTATTGCAACCGTTGGTGGCACCGAACGGTCATAGATATCTCCCGCCACTACAACTGCATCGACGGGGTTGCGTTCAATATAGTTAATCAGTTGTTCGAGTACTGCTTGTTGATCTTCGAGTAGTGATACGTTGTGGAATTGTCGACCAAGATGCCAATCTGAGGTGTGGATAAACTTCATTCGAATTCACTTTCCGCCAATTCTATGAGTAGGCTTGCTTCTGTCAGAGTCCATGTACCGTTTATAAAAAGGAATGCGTCACGGGTGGGATCTCGAACAAGCCAAAACTCAAGTTATTTTATATCGGTAAGGATATCTTGAGTCGAACAGCTTTTCATGTGGTTTGTGTTCTATGGCTGGCTATTTAATCAGAAAGCGAGAAGAACACTGTAAAAACGCGGTGAGCAAAGCTATTTTGAAAAGCAAGCTGCGCCTAGTCATTGTCCAAACATCATTAAAGGGCCAGTTTCGAGTCAATCCCCCATAACATTTGCATCACTAAAACCTCAGCTACTAGAAGGAAAAGCAATAGCCAGACCTATTCGCTACGCCAATTGTATATTACTCCTACCGCATAGCCATCTGGCTCGATGTCGGCTTGCAAAACGTGAAAGTCTGGGCAGGGGCTGCTTCTTTGAAGCTCATCAATCACTAACGCTTTTAAAACTCCGCCACATGCACCCAATCCGCCAAGTTTTATATCAACAAATTGATACTGAGTTTGATCGGTCACCCACGGAGACAAGAATTGCATTGAGTTTAACCATTGCGGCTCTTCCTCATTAACGGATAAATACAATTGACTGAGTGGATGTTCACAACTTACTCCTAATTGCTTAAACACCTTGTCCACGGCGATGCGTTGTTGTTTGGCATCTAAATCAATTCGAACAACATCAGGCACAAGACCTGAATGTCGAAAAAAACACTTGGTTAAAATGATAGAGCTTTGAGGTTTGACATGCCCTTCTACATCGCTCGTAACCTCTATAGCCAGTATCCAAGTCGCTTGCGTTTCATTAACTTCACGATTTATCCGATTTAGTGCCATCAAAAATGCAGCTTGGCCATAAGGATAAAAGTAAATTTCAGTATTGACAGTTTGGCCAACGAAAATAGAAAGCTCGCTTATCAATGCTTTAAGCAAACTTTTGTCCACCGAAGATGGTAAAAGAACACAGAGATTCCCCTTGATATCAGCTTGCTCAAGACTCTCGCGCTCAGAGCGCACGAGGCTTAATATATGCTCATCTATTGATTGAGCAAAGTCAGGGGGTCGGATTTCCTCGGACAATCTAAAAGAATCATCAGCTATCTCGCGAACGGTGTGTGAACGGCCATTAAAGGATAGAAGATGCGTTTGAAATGCGAGTGGCATCTAGCCTCCGATTAAAACCGTAGGCATACCAGATAGAATTTTGCCACCATGAGACGTTGAATCGCCGACTCTCGCGGCTGGTTTACCGTTGATTGTTACGCTAGAAGAACCTGCAGAGATACTATCCGGAGGACCGATACAAATAAGCTTGTCGCCTTGTCTTGCCGCAGGTATCCCGCCAATCGTTACGTTTGGTGAACCAACAACGACGGGACCACCGACATGCGGTATCTTTCCTGTTTTTTTAGGGCAAAGATGAAAGCTGCCCAAAATTGCGGCTGGTTTACCCACTTTAAATCACCTTAGTTCAATGAAATTTGCCCAGCTTTAAGAGCAATAGCTGAGCCGTTAATGGATATTTTATTACCTTTGATATTGATTTCTCCAGAGCTAGACATCTGAATAGAAGCACCACCTACTTTGATCTCGACGCTCTTTCCTGCATTAAAAGACAGTACTTCACCCGTTTCATTCGAAAAGTTTTTACCTACTTTCAAGCTCGCGTTCTGACCAACCTCTTGATTAACATCATTGGTCACTTTTTCGGTTTTACTGTTTTCAACGGCGATATCAACACAGTCTTCAACTAGCATTTGGAACAGTTTTTCAGCATGAAGATAAATGTGCTCTTCACCAGGCTTATCATCGAAGCGCAACTCATTAAAATTGGATGTACCTTTTTGTACAGAGCGTGATTTATAACCACTCTGAGAACTTTGCTCTGGTAAAGTGTAAGGAGGGAGTTGACTACCGTTATATAGTGACCCCGTAACGATTGGTTGATCAGGGTCTCCGTTAACAAACTCGACGATGACCTCTTGTCCGACTCTAGGGTGAAACACCGACCCCCATCCGTTACCTGCAATATTTTGCGCAACACGAATCCAACATGAACTATTTACATCGTATTTACCAACACGGTCCCAGTGAAACTGAACTTTGATACGGCCATGTTTGTCTATGTAAATTTCACCATCTTTGTTCCCCGTAACTACTGCGGTTTGCAAACCTTTCATCTGAGGTTTCGGGTAGTTAACTGAAGGACGCAGGATTGTCTTTGAGTCAACACAACTAAACGAGACTTTGACACCTTGCGCACCGGTCCCACCTTGACCAGTCTGGTTATAAACAGCAGCAGACAAAAAAACAGAAGACAGTACATATTCTTTGCCGACTCGAGATTTATCTTCATGCTTTTTAAACTTGAAGCACTTGCCCACACTGAATGTTCTGCACGTAGCCTCGCCACGACACAAATATGCATTTTGCTGTAGTGCTTCTATTGCATGCGTGTTTCTCAGTGCGTATTGATCATTGCTCTCCATTTCACCCATGTATTCAAAATACTCGCTTCCAGGTACTGTAAAAAAATCACTTTCACCCTTTGCAGTATTTTTAGGATTCGAAGAAGGCTTGAGCATGTTATAGCCTGACTTTTGACTCGCTTTAGTAGTCAGAATTTGCGTTTCATGCCAAGAAGAAATGTGGCTAGATTTCGCCGTACCTGTATCAAAATCGACTAAAAACTCAGTACCCGGCTTATAAAAACTGATGTCATCAAAAATATTGAGCGTATGGGCAGACTTAGTATGTGTAAAACAAAATGATAGCCCCTCCTCCGATAACAGACGTCGAACAAATTCAAGATCTGATTCTTCATATTGTACTTTGTATGTGTATTTAGGATAGGACTTGGTTAACTCAAAACTAAAGGCAACACTATGCTCCGATAGTACTTCAGAGATAATTTCCTTTATATCTTTATGCTGAAATATTCTGCAATTTTTTCGATATTCAGCGAAACGTAATTTAGGCTCTATTAATAATTCTATGTTTTTATAATTTTCGCCTTTATGTGTATTAGAAACCCTTTTCCCTTCTAATCTTGCAGCAGAAACATAACCATGCATATAACGAGGATTTGAAGAAACATCCTCATTATTTTCAAGGGTAATGGTAACTTCCTTACCAATAATTTCGTTTAACTCACTTCGTTGATCATTAAAGTAAGCTTTAGCACGCAATGAAAAAAGTTCTGAGATCTCTTCTCTATACTCAAACGAGTTTAGTATGATGGCATCTTTACCGAATGGCGAAGAAATTCGGATGAAATTGTTATCTTGAGTTGCTCTTTTCATTAAATACTTCTTTCAAAAAAATGCGGAGGAATACTCCCCCGCATGAAAATTACATTTGTTGACCTTTAACACCGCTGTAGCCGTATACCAATGGAGCAGAAGTGTTGTTCTTATCGTCAGTAGGAGTCACTGTCATCATCATTTCTGTGTAAGAAATTGTGATAGTTTCAACTGGACGATCGTCTTGGATAGAAACTGAGTAGTTAGAAATCATCGCATCAGTCAGTTCGATCTTCATGATCTCTTCAACCTTCTCACCCTGCTTAGTAATATGGAAAACCGCTGGTTTACCTTTACCAATCGTCGCTTCTTTAAATAAGTCAGGAGAAGAACGGTCTTGAAGTTTAGTGATAGTCAAATCATATAGACGAGTAGCGCTCGCTTCACGGTCCATCGCTGTACCAGTGTATGATGAGATCTCACGACCTACACTCCAATCTACAGATAGTAGTGTAATCAAATCTTTGTATTGCTCGGCTGTTGCCTCACCCTTAATATCTGCGTATTTAAGATACGTATTAGACTGCATGCTAATCTCCTATAGCATTATTAATTGACATATATCGTAGTAATTTAATTATCTGACGTTTGGTGATAATTAGTGATTAATGTATCAAAAACTTCATTTTAAATACGCCCTGTTATATCTTTAAATAAGATTTAATTTAAGCGTTTTTTATAAAAAATAATAGTTAATATGAACCAACTCCCAATTATTATTGAGAGTGTAAAGGATGTTAAACTATTGAGACATCAAGTCCACTAGTTGTACCTTTAACAATAATTTCATCAAACGTCTTATCATTAAGAATTGCATGCAATATTTCATGAGAAATCTTCGGAAGCAATGTATTTTCTATGGTTGTTTGTACCACACGCGCACCACTCCCAGACTCATTGCTATTGTCTACAATATCATTAATTAGTTCCTCATCAAAAAATAGGTCAGCGTTATAGTGCTTACGAATACGAGTCGTAATTTTATCCAACTTTAATTTTGTTATTTCTATCAATACTTTTCTTGATAGAGGCAAATAAGGTAATACATTCACACGCCCTAAAAATGCTGGTTTAAAGTCAACCAACAAATCATCGCGTAAAGAATCTTTTAGTGCTGACGGCTCAGGAGCTAAATCAGGATCAGAATACAAAGACATCGTCGTTTCGGTCCCTGTGTTCGCGGTCATAATAATAATAGTGTTTTTAAAGTCTATATCTCGACCTTCACCGTCTTTAATTGAGCCTTTATCAAATACCTGATAAAAAATATCTTGAACACCAGGGTGCGCTTTTTCCATTTCATCGAGGAGAATTACACTATAAGGTTTACGTCTAACAGCTTCAGTCAGTACACCTCCTTCTCCATAACCGACATAACCAGGAGGAGAACCTAATAGCAATGAGACTTTATGCTCTTCCTTAAATTCCGACATATTGATAGTCGTGACATTTTCTTCACTACCATACACTTTCTCTGCAATCGCCAAAGCCGATTCGGTTTTACCCACTCCGCTTGGTCCGGTCAGGAGAAATACACCATTTGGTCGTGTCTCATCCGTGAGCTGCGCACTCGCGGTTTTTATCACTTCAGACATGAGCTCTAAAGCGTGATCCTGCCCGACAACTCGCTTACACAAACTTTCTTTCAAACCCAATACTGCTTGGATTTCATCATCCTGAAGTTTACCCAACGGTATACCGGTCCAATCCGAAATAACTTCTGCGATTAGCGCTTCATTTACATGCGAAAAAACTAAGGGCTGTGAGTTAGCGGAGAGGTTATTTTCAAGCTCTTGTAACTTGTCTCTCGCAGTCTCAGAACCCTCCTGGATTATTTGGGTTCTAAGTGACTTAGCTTCACTTACCCATTCTTTTTCTTTTTCCCAAAGTACTTCTAATTCAATAATGTCATTAGATAGCGCATCAATCTCTTTTCGGACACTTTGCAGCTGCACATCAAGAGATGCTCCTAGCCGATTCTCTTGGCTAAGATGCTCATACTCAGCTTGCTTTGCTTTAAGTTTATTTCTTTTCGCATCTAGGCCTCCCGGTGTAGATGACTGACTTAACGCAACTCGAGAGCAGGCCGTATCCAAAACAGAAACCGCTTTATCTGGCAGTTGACGACCATTAATGTATCGAGCTGAGAGTTGGACCGCTGCATTGAGAGCTTGGTTAGTGATATGAACATCGTGGTGTTGTGCCATTACATCAAGTAAGCCTCGTAACATTTCGATCGCGAGTTCAGGGGCAGGCTCATCAACCTTTACGACTTGAAAACGCCTAGTTAAAGCTGCATCTTTTTCAAAATACTTTTTATACTCTGCCCACGTTGTTGCTGCGATCGTTCTGAGTTCACCTCTCGCTAATGCTGGCTTCAGAATATTCGCCGCATCACCTTGGCCCGCTTGCCCACCACCGCCAATTAGGCCATGAGCTTCATCAATAAACAATATAATAGGCTGTGGAGCGTCGTTTACTTCCTTAACAAGGTTATTAAGCCTGTTTTCAAACTCACCTTTCATGCCTGCGCCGGCTTGCAGTAACGCCAAATCCAGAGACTTAATTGCCACATTTTGCAGAGCAGGAGGTACATCGCCATCAATGATCTTTTGCGCCAAACCTTCAACAACGGCTGTTTTTCCAACACCAGCTTCTCCCGTAAGAATCGGGTTGTTTTGTCGGCGTCTTAATAAAATATCGATCATTAGGCGAATTTCATTATCTCTACCAATCACCGGATCTATTTTACCTTCCCTAGCTTGCTCAGTAAGGTCTGTTGTAAATTGATTCAAGGCGGAATTCGCGTTTGACTGCGCTAAGTCATTCGATCTTGATTGAGGCGCATTACTTTCTTTAAAGTTCAATAAGCGAGATGGTTCTATCTTGTTTAGTTCAGGACTAATCGAACCAGCCATGTTGACTAACGTATCATCAGACAAGTAGGCAAATAAAAGATGGATGCACCCCAACTGTTCTTGATTGAATTCAATGGTTGCAGACAACAAGGCATTTTGCATAACAGTCACCGTATGAGCTGATAGCCCAGGCACCGACTGGCATCCTGTTTTGTATTTTTCTAATGCCTTTTGAATATCGGTTTCAACCTTGATTTTATCGACATCAAATTCGTCAAAAACTTCAGAGTAAATATCGTCAGGATGGCGGATAATCATCATTAACCAGTGAGACATTTCAATACTGTGATGAGTTCGGGAGCTTGCCATAGCAGCTGCCTGTTCAAGCGTTTCCTTAGCCTGAGGAGACAATCTTTCGACCAACGCTGAAAGTGAGAGTGAAGCCATTACATTTCCTTTAAATAGTAATTGTTATAGTTCGATCTTTTGTACGTTCGTGTTTTTTAAGCACAGAACCAATACCTAACTGCCCCTGCTGTTTCGATAAACAAGCTTGTGGTAGCAAACTATGTTTGGTGGTGAGCTGCCACTTCAGTTGTTTATGTTTTCCAATCAACTCATAAGCAGCGTTCTTAATGATTGCTATATTGGGTTGGTTAGAAAGCAATTTACTAACTAGCTGTTTATCTTTTGGCAGAAATTCTATTGTTGTCCCCGCGTTGATGTTCCATGCTTTCGAACCCAAAGACGCTCCTAAACCAAGTTGAGCAAACTGCCCTTCAGGCATAGTTCGGGATGCAAGGCGTGTTTGCTCTTCTTTCGTAAGGTGTAACCATTGTCCTTGAAATTCATGAACTTTTACTTGGCATCCAGATAAACATTCAAGAATACTTTTTAGTCCACCTTTACTTCTCACTGGTGAAGCAAACACACCACCATAGTGCCGGGACAGTGAACTCCCTTTCCCAGTTAATGCCGATTTACAGCTTTCTAACGGAGAACGCGCGCCCTGCGCATGCGCACGAGACTGAACAGTCAGCTGACTCAATTGCCAACATCGATAATAAAGAGATAATAAGCGATGATTGAAAATATCGTAGAAGTCCACCATAGCCGTATCGCCTTCTTTTTGGCGATGTAAAGCTAATTCACTATAGTGCTGGGGAAGCACACCTTGCTCACCCGTTAGGCCAATTAAATTGGTCTCAATCTCTAACTTGCTGTCATCTATATTTTTCAGTTCACAAAGCTGAGCATTTTCAAAACCTAATGATGGATTAACCTTTAAGTTTAGCTTTTCATGCTTCGGTAACGCATCTGTTCCTATTTGCGCCTCTGCTTGCAGGACTTCGTGTTCAATAAGATGAATCGCTTCAAACAATGGATGTTGCTTTAATTCTCGATAAAATTGTTCCGCGCTCATAGCAACACCTTATCACCAGTTAATGCGGGCCATAGATGGAAAGACTTTCCCGTGGACTTAAGTCTTATTTCTAACTGCGTAAAAATGTTAATTTCAGCATATTGCGAGAAGTAAACAGATAAAACACTACCTAAGAGAAAGATCTGCTCTTTAGGTAAAATTTGATCAGAAACCGTCAAAATAATTTTTATACCGTGCGCAAATCCAGCTTTACCTTTCTGACTAATTCTTCCTGTAGTAGGCTCAAACTCTAACTTAGTTAAAGCATCGATTACCGCTTTCGTTTCTGCTGTCCCAGAAAATGCATAGAGATTAAGGGTCTGCTTCAAAGTTGCTAAACCATCTTCCTCGGTAAAATGGTTTAAAGTTAAAAGCTTAGTTAACTGCCATCGTGTGCTTTCATCCATTTCTGGCCGAATGGTTTCTGATAAAGAAACTAAACAACGAACAGATTCGAAATTGTCATTTACCTCCGGTAAAGATACTTGCGGCAGCCCACCTCCAAATGGAAGTTTCTGCGCTAAGTTGCGGTTACAGCACTCAGCTTCCACGTACATTAACCAGTTTTCCCGGCTATCCGGGCTGAACAATTGATGTTTTTTATCAACAAAAGAAATGTAAGTTTCTCTACCGGGCTCATCATACCCACCAGCCCAGTTCTTATCCTCACGTCTCATCAACCAATAAATCTCACTAGTGTTCGTATAATGCGTGTGCTCACCAGCGTGATAACATGGCAAATTGTGGTACGTTTTGTTCCAGTTTCTCAACGTTACGTCAGAAATTGAGACAACCTCATTACTTTCAGCTTCTTGGTATTGTGGAGACAAGTGGTAATCGTATTCAGTTGGTAGAATACGCTTAGGCTCCATAATACTTTTAAATAAGTTGATCACAGGCACACAGCCTACCATTAAGCTTTCTTCGTCCACTTGCTTTGGAAGCCAGTCATCGTTGGTATCAAAGTAAAAATACAGTTCGACTTGCTCTCTAAGATCTAGCTCTGATAATCCAAGTTCGATGATATCAAAGAACATAAACTTCTCAGGAAAGTGCAAATACTCAACAAGTAATCTTGCTCCTGAAAAGCTTCTTTTACTGTATGGCACAACTTTCTCATCTTCTGAAAATCCCACTTCAGAAAGATGCCTTTTGGTTAAAGGACGAACTTCTTTGCCATCCACAACAACAGATAAACCAATTAGGTTTTGAAACAGCATTTGGTAGAGCTTAAAAGTCAATTGAGATTGACCGTTTAAATAGAAGCGCAGCCGTTCTGCCCCCATTTCACCAAGAGGAGTCTCTTCATCTTGAGCCGTGAGCTGTACTTTCAAAACTGAATGAGCATTGCTTTCCCATCGTGAGCCAACTGGCTTGAAAGGCGCATTTTTAAAAACGCCAGAGGTCACATCAACAGGATACATTCTGACCGGATAACAAGTTCTAAACTCGCACTCATGATATCCAGGAGCACCGATAACAACTCGCTCGCCTTCTTCTACATCAAAATAAGAGGAAGTGGAGTTAGAACAGCTCATTTTAATGACTGACATTGACGGGATTGGGGCGTGAAAATCAGGATATAACTGTCCCATCAAAGACTCTGTAAATTGAGGGTAACTATTGTCTAAGCTTTGTCTAATCCTTGCTGTTAGAAATGCGCAGCCTTCTAACAATCTTTCTACGTGCGGATCGTCAACCTGTTCCTCACTAATACGAAGTCTCGCAGCAATCTTAGGATACTGCTCCCCAAATTCTTGCCCTTTGTGACGCAAATAAGCTAACTCGCGATTATAGTACTTGAGAAACTCTTCACTCATTTTGCTCTACTCAGTTTCATACCTAAATTTACCGGCTCTACTTCAGAATTGAATCGCACTTCATGAATACTGTTATCAATTAAGCAAGTGGCATTTATCTGTAACCTCAATACCCTATCAATAGCGTTTTTCTCGTCTGAAATCTGGACATGAGGGTTCCTTAACCTCGGCTCAAACTCTTTAATTGCATCATGAACGATGTCGCAAAGCTGATTCTGCCCTTCTTGGCTGCTATAGGGCATTGAGGAAAAATCTGGCAGCCCATAATTCAATATTGAATAACGAACCTCTAAAAGATCATCAGGAATGTTTTTCCATCCAATACGACTATTCAGCATCGACTCTAGATCTCTAAGTAAGCTGCTCAACATCTGTTGCTGGCTTGCAGGGAAGTCTTTCTCATCTCGAGTGAGAGGATCACTATCTATCAATTTGTCGAGCAGAGAAACGGTTAACGACATGATATTTCTACGCTATTTGTTTCTGTTCTAATAATGTAGTCAAATCACAGATTGGAAGCGCCGAATCACCGACTAACCAACATTTTTGACCCAAGCCAACAAAAGATTCTTGCTCACCAATCTGCTTCCAATCCGTTTCTCGACCTAACTTTTGCGCATCGGTCTCTGAGTCAACATATGTCAACGGCATATGGCCTTCGCCTTCACCAAGTCCATCGATATCAAACTCGACAGGTCGCCAAATACTCTCTAACAAAGAAGTAGGTGCTTTAACTTCTAGCGTATGGATGCTCGATATGGGTACAAGAAAATAGTTACCTGCTGTAGAAAACAGTTCAATGTAACCACCTAAACGATCATCAATATCTCTAGCATCTTCGTAGTTTGTGCCGTTTACGTTAAACCCTTTAATAGTACGATGCTCTTCAATGCGATGCGATAGACGTGACGCTTCTTCGTACTCTTGATTTCCGAGAGCAAGATTAAATCGAACAAGCTCTTTAGTTAATTCCTCATCACCTATTACTTTGGCACTAGCCGCACCATTGATAAAATCCTTTCTAGCTTGAGCTGCTTTCACTAAATGTCGTAGCTGACTTGCACCAGGCAGATACTCAGGAAACAATTTAATCGATTGCATGAGCTGAGCGTCCGCACGCTCGAAGTCCCCATCAATGCAAAGAAGCTCAATGAAGGAACTTCTCAAGCTCGCATCTTTAGGTGTTGCTTTAATTTCATCAGTTAATTGCTCTAGAGCGTGTTGCAATAGGCCTTGGGACAAAGCATTTTTCCATTGAGTCATTGTTATTTCCTTACACCATGTGCTCTGGTGATAATTCGGTAATTAATTTAATGCTAGATACCATTTGATCGAGTTGAAAATGCGGTCGCAAATGGATAACTGAGTAATAATGTCCAGGAGTTTCTCTTTTCTCTCGAACTGTAATTTTCGCTTCATTTAGGGGGTATTTAGCTCGAAGCTCATCAGACGCTTCATCTGATGCGGTAGTGTACTGGTGTAACCAGCGTTGAAAGTCACGCTCTAGGCTTTCTGCGTCTTGATACCCACCAATTTTGTCACGCCCCATAACCTTGAGATAATGTGCGACTCGCGATACACACAATGTGTATTGCAACATCGATGTCAGTTTTGCATTCGTTGAAATATGCTTTTCTGCGTATTGTTTGGGCTTGTAGAGAGATACATTCGAGGTCATCCCTACCATATCAGTCTCAGGTATTGGAGAAATAGAAATAAAACCGCACTCAGACAATTCTTGTTCTTTTCTCTCAGTGATTTTCAAGTTTAACGGACATCTTTCACGATCATTCTTGCCATTAACACGCATCGTGCTCCTTGTAGGAGCGACGATAATACCCTGACTGTAATCGCCTTGTTTAATCCCTCGCATATGCGTGAACCAACCATGTTCCTGAAATGCTCTAATTGATACAGCAGCAAAACAGTACGCACTACTCCCCCATAGCAAATCTCGGTTGGAGTCGTAGATGTGTTCTTGAAAATTGAATTTATCATTCCGCGAGCCATCACTTTTGTATGGCTGACGGAACAAGACGTTAGGTGCAGTCAAACCAATAAATTTAGCGTCATCGTTATCTCTCAAACTACGCCACTTTGCATAATCTTCCTGTTCAAATTGGGCTGCTATATCTCTTATCGCAGAGAGTTGAGCGAAACTATCAACACCAAACATCTCTGGCGATGCAGACATGATAAATGGGCTGAATGCTGCAGCTGCAGACTGAGAGATCTTACTCAACACAGACAGATCTCTATCAAAATAATTTTTACTAGGATCACAGCGAAGCTGATAATCTCCAACCACCACACCAAAGGGTTCTCCCCCTGCCATGCCATATTCATTTTGATAGAGCAACTTAAATAGTGCTGATTGGTCAAACTCGATGGCTTTTAAAGCATCTTTACTGATTTCATTCCATGTCGCCGTTAAAACCTTAACTTTTACAGAGTCCGATGAACGAGAATCAACCTGTTCACATAAATACCTAACTCCAACCCACCCCCTTTCGAGCTGTTGAAACTCAGGATGATGTAATATTTCATTTAGTTGAGATTCTAATAGCTCATCAATGCGGTTAATTGTGTTCATCACACTATGACGAAAGCTGTCCAAATCTCTTGAACGTGTACCTTCTAGCCAAATTCGCGCTGACGCTACAAGATCAGAAGATTCATTGAATCGAGTCAACCACGGGCTATCAAGTTCAGCATAGCCTCCGGTACTGAACTCATGTTTTAGCTTGCTAGGGTCGCGAAAGTTAAGTGACACTGCTAATTCCATCTAGAACATAAAGATTGGTCATGGCTGGCCTTTCGACCAGCCAATTCATTTCTTATCCACCTGACTGAGGGATCTTTGCCACAAGTCGCAAAGATGTGGTCAGTTCTTCCATTTGTAACCAAGGCTTCAGCCATGCTACGGCATTGTAAGAACCAGGTGCGCCAGGAATTTCCTTAACCTGAACACGAGCGTCTGCTAGAGGGTATTTCGCTCTGATCTCTTGACCACCGCCTTCAGAAGCATTGACGTAACCTAGGATCCAGCGGTTCAGCCAAGACTCAACGTCTTCTGCTTCCATAAAGCTACCAATTTTATCTCGAGCCATTACTTTCAAATAATGCGCAAAACGAGATGTTGCCATCATATAAGGTAGGCGGGCAGAAATGGCCGCATTGGCCGTTGCTTCAGGGGATTCATGGTTCGCTGGTTTTTGACAGGTTTGCGCACCAAAGAACACTGCATAGTTGGTGTTTTTGTAGTGACAAAGCGGTAAGAAACCAAGCTTACCAAGCTCCGCCTCACGTCTGTCGGTAATACCAATCTCTGTTGGGCACTTCATATCAGGGTCGCCATCATCACTCATGAAGAAATGCGTTGGCAAGTTATCCACTCGACCGCCGCCTTCTGCACCACGGATGGCAGTACAAAATCCATATTTTGAAAATGCGTCGGTTAACTTAACACCAAGAACATACGAAGAGTTCATCCAACAGTAGTCGTTATGTTCAGCGTTAACAGCAATACCTGAAACAGGATCTACTTCGAACTCTTCAAACCCAAACTCTTCGACTGGAGCGGTAGCTTGTCCGTATGGCAAACGAGCAAGGACTTTTGGCATCGTCAGACTAACGAAGCGCGAATCGGCACTCTCGCGGAACGAACGCCATTGGGCGTATTCTAGTGATTCAAATACCTTATCTAGGTCGCGTGGTTTTGACAACTCAGTCCACTCATCAAAGCCGAATAGTGCTGGTGAAGCCGCGGACAAGAATGGAGAGAAGCCAGAAGCCGCTACATTTGACATTAGGCGTAACGACTCAATATCTTCTGGGTGGTTGGTAAACTCATAGTCTCCAATCAATGCACCATACGGTTCACCACCAGCACTACCAAACTCAGACTCGTAAACCTTTTTAAAGATCTGGCTTTGATCAAACTCAACAGCTTTGCTCAAGTCTTTATGTAGCTCTTTCTTGGTCATGCTCATCATGCGAACTTTCAGAGTAGAGCTGGTCTCTGAATTCATCACTAGATAATTTAAGCCGCGCCAAGAACCTTCGAGTTTCTGTAATTCTGGGTGATGCATTACTTCAGACAACTGATCAGAAATCTGCCTATCGAGCAAATTAATCGCTTCACGAAAAGTTACTGTTAGGTTTTTGTTCCAAGTAACTGTCCCTTTCATTGCTTCTTCAGCGAGCGTTTTAATCAGCTCCTCAGCACGAGAAGCTTCGGTCTGCTTAGTCGCACCAATAGCTTGATCTAAGAATGAAGTTGTCTGTTCATTAACAGTTAGATCCAACTGTTTTTCAGCTTCAGTCGTCATTATTCCGCTCCTTCAGTACTGTCTGACTTCGCTTTCTTGCCAAGATCTAACTCGCCTGCAAGTCTTGCCAGATTGTCTGTATTGTTCAAAACATCCTCTAGGATATTTTCAAGCTCTTCTGAGCGGTCAACTTTTGTCATCAAATCACGCAGTTTATTACGCGTTTCCATCAATTGGCGTAGTGGATCAACTTGATTTACGATCGCAGCAGGCTCAAAGTCTTGCATTGATTTAAAGTTTAAATCGACCTCAAACTGTGAATCGTCATTCGCAAGCTTATTCGCAACTTTAAACTTCACCGATGGATTCATTTTTTTGAGTACATCGTCAAAGTTATCTCGATCGATCTGAATAAAACGGCGGTCTTTTAATGGCTTCAACGCTTCTGTGTTTTGACCAGCGAAGTCACCCATTACACCTACAACAAAAGGCAGTTCTTTCTTAAGAGTTGTACCTTCAGTTTCAACATCATAGGTAATGTGGACACGAGGCTTCCGTACTCGTGATAGTTTCGAGTGGATACTCGTCATACCATTCTCCCTTTATTAATTTTCATTTTGTTCTGCTATGCCAACCAAACGGAAGTAGCTTTTCTTTGCATCCCCGTCGGAGATAAGTTCCGCCAGTAACTCCGGCAGAGGCATCCCACACCAACGAATGATCTGTTCGATGGAGTAAGAAACTGGTGAGTGAGGTTCACTCTCTCGGAAGAAATCAGCTACTTGCTGCAATTGTCTAATTGCCTGCTCTCGTGATTTCATGTTTGTCGCTAATAATGCATCACAACTTTGTGCACTTAACGGTTGTTCAGAAGAAGATTCATCAAGATCCTCTAGCTCTTCAATCACTGCTTGTGGTTGATTAAAACGATCTCCAAGAAGGTGCTTTAATGCCGAGTGTATTGATTCAAGTCTTTTTGATATATAAGAGCTAGGAGTCACATCACCGACCGCTTCATCTAATCGCTGACTGAATTCATTAAATGATTCCGTAGCGAACTCCAAATCCGTGATTAATTCTCGATAAAACGTATCAGAAGTCGACTTAACCGTAGTTGCAATTTCAGATAGCTCAACAGCCCCAAGCTCGACTCGATTTCGGCGCTTATCTTCGTCTAAACGCTCAAGCTCTATAGCTTGCTGATATTCCCAATAGGCATAAGCTTGCTCCACGCCTAAGTCAGTCAATGGTATACAAGCAATTGGAAAAATAAGTGTTCCTTCACTATCGATACCATTGAGGCCAATAATCGCCGATATTCTTGTCTCAATACCATCTTCATCAGGCATTGGGTACAGATCATCCCAAAAGTTCTCAATTAAACTGGTTGCGAGTTTGTAGCCAACGCCCATACCACGAAAACCATACAATCGAGTTAGGGCTTCTATAAGCCAGGCAACAAATTCCAAATCTTTAGACTGATTCGTGAGTATTTCTGGGACATCTTCAATAAATACTCGCCATAAATTACTGTGGGTATAGATACTTTCTTCTTCTATAAGAGCATTACGTTCAGCGTTGCGGGCGGCCATACGCTGATCTTTCAACCGATAGTAAGCAGACTGTGGTGATACATCCTCTCTAGGATCAATACCTGTAGGATTTTCTTGAGATATAGGAGCCAACGCTTGTTCATACCAATCAAACATTTCATTACTCATAAGCTCTCCCTCTTAGAAAGACAGGTATCGTCGCGTCTTCTCTAGTTACTGTTTCGCACTCCGTTTGCGCTTGGCGAACTTTGATCAAAGCACAAGTTACGTTATCACTTGCGCCCCGAACCAAAGCCGAATGCATGAGCGCTAATCCAGCTTGGTTGACTGAGTCTGCATACAATGTCCGATGAATTTCATCACTCGTAAGTTCCTTAGAGAGTCCATCGCTACAGAGTAGAAACTGATCGCCGTCAGCCAACTGCCCTGAAACTTGATCAATAGTGACACTTTCGTCGACCCCAACAGCTCTGGTAATAACATTTGCAAGAGGGTGCGATTCGGCATCTTCAAATGCCAATAAGCCCTGATCCACTAAGTCCATGACTTGACTATGATCACGTGTTTTTTGGACAAAATTACCACTTCTAAGCTGGTAAATTCGGCTATCACCCACCCAAAGACAGTGGTAATACCCATCCTGAATAAACAACAAAACAAGTGTTGTTCCCATCGTTTTACCGTCTAAGTGATTTTGTGCGTATTGGTAAATTTCTAAGTTCGCTTCTTGAACCACTCTTCGGATATCATCGATATTAGTATTGGAGACATCCTGCATGTGGCGCGCGACTCTATCCACTAGCATCTGGCTTGCTATATCGCCAGCACTGTGTCCACCCATTCCATCGGCAACCACCCAAATATGCTGTTCTGTCATATCCAACAGAGCATCCTCGTTATAAGGGCGTACTTTTCCTGCGTGCGATTTAGCAAAGGTAAAATAGTTCCAATTCATTCTTCTATCCTACCAATTCCACTTTTTCCAGCCGCCATCAAGCATGGCTGAAAACTGACCAATTGAAGGAAATCCACTAGTAATGAACATGCATGGTTCAACCTTCGTTGAACCTTCAGTCCACCAAAAACATGGTTTACTCAATTTTTCTTTGATGAGGTAATTCAAAAGCGTGTTTTGATCAGTATTGCCGTGATCATGAAAAACTGTAGATATTTGGCTTTGATAAAGAAACTCTAGAGGCTTCACTTCACTTGTTACATTCGCAACGAGGTCATTTTTTTCTTGAGTACTCTTATGCCAAACATCAAAGACAAAGTCGTCCTCAAGTACTGAAAGAGCAAGAGCGGCACTGTCCTCGGTCCAAGCTCTGTCACCCCAATATTGCGCAGCTTCACCTTTTACGGCACGAGCTATAGTAAAGAAAAAGTATCTACCGCATGCATCAACACTAGGAATCATGCTACCAATGTAGGTTGAGTCTTCTAAATAGCTAATATCCAAAGCAAAGTGCCACACAGGAGCCGTTAAAAAGTGCTCATTCCAGCTTTCACCCAGTTGTTCCCTGCTGACTGCAATAACCGCCTGTTGCCAATCATGCCAACGCTCCGAGAAATCTTGTGATAAACCATCTTTCACAAAGTCCCCTTTTGCAGGCATTTTACCGATATAGCCCCAGCCTGATGTTATAAGGTTCGTGGACATCTGAACCTCTCCATTTCATTTGACCAAAACGGATTAATGGCACTAGAAGGAATAAGCTCTAGCTGCACCTTATTTCCCTTTAAATCAATCATAACTATATTGTCTTTACGCGATTCTGGCCTTGCTTTAAGTGATTGATCCAAAAGCTTGAATATGCCCCACTCACCTTCATAGGTATGCGCAATTTCGCGTTTAGATTCAGGTGGTGTGAACACAATTCGAGTCTGATCTTGACCGGCAGGCCAACTCAACGATTTAGCTCTTGCTGGTCCATGCTTATAAACCAAATCTTGTCCACCCAACTCTAAGACAAATCGAGTAATGTGCTGGTCTAGATAAACAGGCTTCATCCCAAACTCTACGCGTAATGAATTATCAGATTCAAAGAAAGACTGCCTGATACGTTGCGCTCTTTGAAAGACCATTAGTGTTTCTGGACGAACTCCAATTTCCTTTTCTAATCGCCAACGACTTTTCGAAGTATCCACAAACGGTTCGAGGTATTCTTGGAAGAATGCGTCAAGCGTACCTCCATAACCAAAGAATCGCTTAAAGTCTTTCAATCTAACTTCTCTGCTCGCGTTGGGCTCGAATGGATATCTGCCAGCAATAGTCCGCTGATAAGGGCGGACCACCTGTGTTACCCAAAGTTGATTTAGATGATCCTTCGAACCGCTCTCCGCAAACTTAACCGACTCTTGAGAAAGCTCACCTAGCCATTGATTAAATGGTCTCGGCAAAAGTTCTTTAGCACGAGCGAAGGAAGCTGCGACATCTTGTGTAACGGTTCCATCTAAAATACTTTTGTAGGCAATTTTCTGATTGTTACCAGAGCTTGATAAGTCACTTAAATACGAACGCAAGTTAACCATTGCTTGTTGAATATCATCAAAGTCTTGCTCACCAAGGCGTAAGATCTCTGAAAAATGCGATTCGACTTCTTTACCTGGCAGAGCAACATTGAAGCCGTTTTCTTCAGGTAAATACATGTCTAGTCTATCTGCCGTATTTGAAAACTTAACTTTGGCAACTTTACCAGCAACTTCAGAAGCGGCTTTTTGATTTTCTGACAATGATACTTTTGATAGAGCAACCTCTTTTTGGATTGCTCTCAACAAAGATTCGATTGGTCTTTCAACTCCAGATAAAACCCTCGCTTGCTCTGTCGCAAGTTCTAGGCTCGGAGCCTGCTTCAATTGAATATCTTCGATCAACGTTTTCCATTCATTAACATAATCTTGATAGTATCGAGACTGAACGCCTTGGATGGCACTATCTTGATCAATTTCATGAGCCTTAAGATCGTCACCATAAACCCAGTTCTCTTCCATTAGGCTTTTTACTGTACGGTTGATCTGAATCTGAAAAATGCTATGAAAACCATTGTACGTGTAGAAACCCGAAATGCCTTGTGATAGCGGTTTTCCACTAGCTCGCTCGAACTGCTCAAGCCCTTTAGGTCCCAATACATCAGTCAAGCGAAATGAAGGTACATGACTCTTAGAAAATTGTATTTTCATTCGCTGATAAGCACGTTCAGGTAGAGACATTTGAGTCAACACTTCTCGAGCACTCGTCACGGCAGCAGTGTTGTAAGTAAAGCCTTGTCCATCGTTGCCTAATAAATATTGAGTGTGCTGTAGCAAACGTCTTCTTAAGTCTGCGTTTAGCTCACCCGGATATTGACGTTCGAAATAAAAGTTAAACCAAGCCAACACTTCATCTTGTTGATATTTGTCTGGATTGAATAACATCAAATACGTTTTTAACGTTTCGTACAAATACTCACGATGCTGTTGATTGCTCTCCATTTCTGACACCAAGCTATCAAGAAGCAGAGGGGCGTAATATTGGGTCAAAGCATCAGAATATGCATTGTTTGCCGCCTGAGACACTTTGTCTCCTTGATAGAGACCAAACCTCTTTACAGAGTCGGCATCACCGTAGTCGCTTTGCTTTCCGAGAGGAAGCGTCATCAACCTATCTAATGTTTCTACAGCTGAAACAATATCCGCTTCAAAATCTAAACTTTGAGCGCCAATCATTGCATCAATATGGCTCGCTTGTTCATTGGTATCGACAATTAACTGTGAGTTCCACTTATAACTCATAAACCAAAGCGCAGAAGCTCCTAGCAGTAGCGTTGTACATCCAATGTAAACACCTCGACGCATCCAACCTGACTGCTTTTGATAGTGACGATTAACTGTTCCTAACAGTTGCTCTTTGAAAATAACCTTGTCAAAAAGATTCTTTACGAAATAACTATGAGAACCAGTCTGACTCTTTGCTAGAGCTAAACGATTTAACCCAAGTCCATTGGTTGATTCATTCATCAGCTTATCGACTGGTAAGCCTTCTTGAACCGAACTCAACATAAACACACCACGAATCAAGGCAGGCTCTTCAAAACTGTTTTGTGCAAAAATTTCAGCTAAAAACTCGTCAAGATTAGCTTGTAGCACTCTTAATTGCTTTGGAAATTCAAAGATAAGCGCGCGTTTATCTAAATCGTCCTCTGTTTCAAGTATTCTAAGCATACGGGCATCAAGGCGCTCCAACATGCCATGAAATTCTTTGTTGAATAGAGAAATAACGCCTCTTTCATCATCCACTTCACGAGGGAACATGAAACCAAATAATTCCTCTCGCTCTTCCTTACTTAAATCGGCAAAAAACTCATTGAAACCGGCAACTAAATCCATTTTGGTGAGCAATACGTAAATCGGAAACTGCATGCCTAACTGGTTTTTCAGTTCTTGAAGTCTCGACTTAATTGCTCGAGCATGAAGACTTCGCTCGGTTCGAGTCTGAGACATCACGCTGGCTAAACTTATCGTAACAATCGCACCATTAATTGGTCTTTGCGTTCTATACTTTTTCAACAATCCTAAGAAACCATGCCACGCTTTAGAGTCGACCTTTTCTTGACTGTCTTGTGTCGTATACCGGCCAGCCGTATCTATAAGAATTGCTTTATTTGCAAACCACCAATCACAGTGGCGAGTGCCACCTACACCGGCAATAGAGTCAGAGCCAAGGCTGTCTCCTAATGGAAACTCTAACCCCGACTGCTTTAATACGGTTGTTTTCCCCGTTCCAGGAGGGCCAATCAACACATACCACGGTAAGTCATACAAGCTTCTCTTGCCTTTGTGTGTTTTCGTCACTACTTTGACAGCTTGCTCAATACGCTCGCGCATTAAGTCAATTTCACTTGCCGCTTCTTTATCTGATAGGCTATCAACCTCAAGCAACGTTTGAATACTTTCGTCTTCTTTCACCTTTTGCTTATGCTGCTTGGTAACGTTAAATATCGCCCAAAGCAACACCAACACTAGAATAGTGACTAGCCGTTGAAAGTCACTCTTTAGGGGCTCATATCCCGCTATCGCAATAAGTGGACCAACAACCCAAATGAAAATAGAACAAGCAGCGACACCTATAAGACCGAGAAACCATCTTTGAGTAAATATTCTGCCAATTTCTTTAATACGCATCTCTATCTACCTATTATTAATTCGCGACAAGAAGGTCGATTTCAATCCGGCGGTTAATAGCTCGGTTTTCATCACTACTGTTTTCAACTAATGGTCTTGCATCCCCCAATCCCTCGGGTATCACTCGCCCTTCTAATGCACTATTCGAGATCAGTTGTTCAGACATAGCAGTGGCTCGAGCTAATGATAGGTGCCAGTTCGAGGGATATTTACTCGTGAAAATAGGCCTATCGTCGGTGTGACCAGTAACAATGATCTTGCCTTGGGTCGACTCCAATGTTCTCGCAAGCTTAGAAATAACGGGTTGGATGTAAGCGACAACATCAGCACTACCTGATTCAAATAGATCTTGAGACTTTAACGAAATTCTTACCCTGTCTTGCAGCGGCTCAACATTGATTAGCCCCTTACCGATCTCAGTTGCTAGATACATTGAAATCTTTTCTGCAATTGGCGCTGATTTTGATTCTGACGTTGCATCTTGGTTAAGTTGTTGCGGTTGAATCAAATTGACTAATTGAGAAAAGGTGCGATTGGATGCCTTATTTAGCTCATAACTAAAATACATATATATGCAGACCAATAGTGCCGCCGTTACAGAACATACAACCCAAAGAGGAGCTCTATCAGAAGCCTTTGAGCCATTCAAAATGTGTTGGTCGATACTATTGCTTAGTTCCTGAGGGACTCCTCTCCCATAAGTCTTAAGAGTAGCAATAACCTGTCTTCTCAATTTCCGGTGCGATTCCAGTCCATTTTTTTCTAAACGGTATTGACCCAGAAACCCGAGAGATAAGCACACATACATTAGTTCAAGCAAATCTAAGTTCACATCTGGTTTCGCCATGCACTTATCAAGATGCTTAAAGAACGCTTCCCCACCTTGACTGCTAGCATAGAAGGAGCTAAGTAATGAATCGTGACTCCAGAATGAATTCCCACCCCAATTGGTGTTAAGGACAACTTCATCTAGTGAACAGCATAAACAATAACGAGCTGTATCAATGGTATCCAAATCAACGTCATGCTGACGTAATCGGTTCTCATAATCTCTAAGCTTTTGTGCCAATGTCTCTTTTAGAAACAACGGATCGGAATGAGTCGCTGTCGAGCGAATTTGACCGATAATAGATAACAGGCCATTCGCCTCTGCTAGTAGAGAGTTATTCCCATAAGCGACCACTGAATCATTGTTCACCAATTCAGGACTTTTTGAGATAACTACGGTATTATCCACAGACTTTTCTGATTGTGGTTTCGATGCGGGTGCTCTTCCACCCGGTGTTGGTTTTACTATCGTTTGTTCCATACAGAGCGCGCCTATTGATTAATACTCCAAAGCTCAAGTTCAGCATTCGGAAAATGCCCTGATAGGTGAAGCGCAATACCGCCACTATCTTTTAGCCTCATCCAAAATGGCCCTTTCTTGACAACTTCGAAATAAACATAGCCCGTTTGGTAAGGAATCTGTCTCGGGACGACACTCAACGGCACTACGTTTATACCGTTGATCTGATTATTAATTAGATCGCGAATCTGTTCTGCCGGGCCAAACTTGAGTTGCGCTGGGACCAGGCGTCTTATTTCATCTGTTGTGGTGTCTGCTTTAATTGCTAGCACAAATTGGCATGACTCAAGCAAGCGTTTATCTGGAAGCGGCGTCACTTGAATACCGTATTGGCGAGGCTCCAACGGAAGTTTGGTCGCAGTTTGGTCAAGGACAACACTGAGGTACTGACTGAGTATCTGATTCAACTCGCTATAGACACTTGATACATCTAAGTGATCATACGCAAGCAAACTTGGGACTCTTTTAGTTTTATTAGAAAAAGTGGCTAACTCACCAATGTAACCTTTAAGTGTCGTCGCTAATTCCAGTGGATGTAACCTATCTAACTCACTGAAATGCTTTAACTTCGCCTCATATCGGTTCAGCATTTGGAGCATGATGAAATCAACAGCAGATGCCGATGCAGATTTACCCTTAATCAAGCGCTGTGCAATAACGTCAGCACGCATCTTTGTCATCGCGATAACGTTACGTAGATAAGCTGACATAACTTTGTCGCTAAGGAGGTTGATAAGCGGAGGAACGTACTCATCGTCTAGTATAACTTCCCCTTCAGAAGTTACCTCTTTGATCCTTAAGATAGGTAACTCCACATAACCCGCTAATTTGTCATTACTCGCTTTCAACTCTAGGTTAAGGGCTGCAACTTGGATGGTTTCTTCATCTTGTCCTGTAAGGTTATCTATCACGTCGATATCTTGAAGTACATAACGAGAGACGATCGATTCGCTTACATCCGAAACGTTTTTACCTGTAACACTTGAAAGAGGGAGAGTTATTTTTACTAACGTATTTTCAGTGTTTTTATCAATAAGTAGAGGCGAAACTGAATCGTTGGATATTAACGTATTAACCAACGTCATATCTGGCAAAACAGCTTCAAGATGCTCAAGTTCAATAAGACCATCTTTTAGCGCGTGTTTTTTTACTCGACATTTCCAAACTCCCCAATTGTAAGCCCCACCTAACTGATGTAAGCCCTTGAATTCTTGAGAGGTTGCGCGTTCTTGTTGTTGGAAGTGCTGGGGACGTAAAAACATTCCTTCGCACCAAGCCGTCTTGGAGTATTGCGTCATTTATAATTAGCCAACTAAACGTTATTTAACGACCAAAGACAGATCTTCTAACAATACTTGATATGTGTTGTAACCGGTCTTATCCACTTTAATGACTTGTCGCCAATTTGAGTTTTCAATATCTCGAAACGCTACGACAATGCCTAAATATTCTGTCTTTGGAGACATACTTGCTTGATATGTTTCTTTCTGACCTGGAGTTAATGAAACTTCATATTTATTCACTAAATCAGGTCCTAAGACTTTTTCACTTTCTTCATAAATAGAAAAAAAGTCCTGGCTTTCGAAAATGGTATTTGACGTTAATTCAAATACATACACCACTACAGGAGAAGGCCTGCCGTTTGAATCAGGATTAATGTTATGACTTGCTGCTATTTCTAAATCTGAGTATGGATCAACAACTAGGTTCGCTGCTGAGCACCCAAATAAAGCTATTGAAATTAATAACAAAATATATTGGTAAAACTTTTTCATCACCCTAATTCCTAGCCTTTGTTTTTTAATGCTAATTCATAGTGCTTAGCGAAGTCTTCTAAATAGAACGGAGACTCTTTATTGATAATATCATCGGATAGCTTTTCATGAATATCCTCAAACCTCTTCCAACTTTGAGCATATTTCCTAGCTGGAATAACCTTATTAATAACCGTGTCTTTCGCTAAAGCATCTGAGTATATAGAAGTAGGTTCAACAAGTGACATAACACTCGAAACCGTACCTTCAACACCTTTCATTAAGGCTTGCTCATGACTTTCGATGTCATTAAATGCTTCTTTAATGGCTGCATTTGGCTTTAAGAAGCTAGCGGTTTGACGGTTATATAAGTTATGAATCGCATCTTCTAAGTTTGCAGAAAACTTTAAAGGGTTATTTTCTGACTTACGAAATGCGGTATGACTAAGTCGATTTGTTTGTTTAAACACTGCTCTGTTATGCAGTGTTTCCATTAAACCAACTAGCATCAAAGAAAATGACTCCCCCAGTTGTTCGAACCATTCCTCTCGGTTATCGCTGGGAATCATCATTGGATCTATACCCACCCCTCTAACAAAAGCCGCAAGTTCACCCCCATTGGTATCAAAGTTGGGAGTCGATAGGTGGTCTGATTGTCGGTTAACTTTCGGTAAAGTTTCAGATACGGTGCTCTGTTTTTCGGGCTTTGGGATATCAATAAAATCATCGACTAAACCAATATCTAGCTGAAAGTCAGAAGGAACACTTTCGTTTAAGAGTTCACTAGCACTAAGGCCTAGGTCAACAAATTCTGCTTCCGATGGACTTGAGACTACTTCAGGGGGTGCGCTAGAAAGACTTTTACTTGTCTCAAGACTGAATACATCTGTATCTGTTTGAATAGAAACTGAAATTTGATAATCCCCTAAGCTAACCATATCGTCATCGCTTAGTGCTATTTCATTTCCTTGACCCACAGGAGTTACAGCATTATTTACAAAAGTACCATTAGTTGAGAGGTCTTTTATCAAGTATTTGCCACCAAACTTAATCAGTTCTCCGTGGGTTCCGGATACCACTCTTTCAGGATCTGGTAGTGTCCAATCACATTGTTCAGACCTACCAAATGTAACCTTGGCATGTTCATCACTTGATTCAAACACGAACTCACTCTCAATCTCTGGAGTAAATTTGTGAAAACTTGTTATGGTTAAAACCAACTTCATGTAAACCTCGCCAAAGACCTGCTAGATATTATTTTTAATTTTATTATTAACTACTTTCTTATTAACAGTAAGATTAATAAAAATCTTAATACTGCCATTGAAAATCATGCACGGAATAATGAATCATTTTTTTATCAAAGCAATCACGTATTGTTCAACAATTTTAATTATCCAACCAAGTTCAAATTTTTGACACTTAGACTTTCATCAATAAAAAAACGAATGTTAGTTTGGCCGAGAAATTCTAACATAATGACTTTTCATTGAGCAGAAAGGTATATATTCCCCCATCATTTATACGGAGTTCTTGTGATGGAAGACAGTAATAAAAACAATTCTATAAATAACGAAGAAAGCGGAGATAAAACTAAAATTGTAAAGACTCAAAAACGAGACAATGCAGTTAAATCAACCAAACTCACTAATAATGAAACCTCCGTTAAAAATAAAAATGAAACAAATACAAAACTGTCTCAAAAAGAAAACACTCCGTTAGTTAATAAGAAAAAAAACAATAAAGATGACTCATTAAATAATAACAAAGATGTTATTAACGAAAGCTTAATAGGAGCGACCGTTAAAAATCGGTATGAAATTGAGTCGGTTATTGGGCATGGTGGGCTTTGCGATGTTTACTTAGCTAAAGATAGGATTCTTGAATCTTCAGGTTCAGAAACACCCTACGTTGCGTTAAAAATATTACAGAAAGAGTTTGCTTCTCAACCAGAGACTGCACGTATGTTAATACGTGAAGCTCAACAAACTCAAAGGTTAAGCCACCCTAATATCATTAGGGTTTTTGATTTTGGTGTTGATGGCGAAATATACTTTTTAGTTATGGAGTATATTAACGGAGAAACATTAGAGAGTTTAATACAGCGTTCTAGGCCGCATGGGCTGAAGTTTAATGCAACTTTATCAATCCTAAATCAGGTACTCGATGCACTCTCATATGCTCACTCTCTTGGTGTAGTGCACGCCGACCTAAAGCCCGCTAATGTGATTTTAACGTCTGAGGGTAACGTTAAGTTGCTTGATTTTGGTGTCTCTAAAACTCATCAATTAAAGCAGGATCAATATGCGGCTAAACGTAAATCCGAAAATATTGAAACGCTTGGTTATACTCCCAACTATGCATCACTCAACCTGTTATCCGGTAAGGAACCGAACTTAAGCGACGATATGTTTGCTCTATTTTGTATTGCTTACGAGCTATTGAGTTGCAAACACCCTTACGCAAGAACTCCAGTTAATGAAGCTCTCAAAAAGAAGATCAAGGTCTCTAAACCAACTAACATGCCTGCATCTAAGTGGCCAATATTTTCAAGCGTATTTTCAACTGGCATCATTCCGAACGAGCTGACCCCTGAGCAGTTGAAACGCAAATTGAATATGCGCTATTGGCCTATCGCTAGCGGCGCGGCAGCGAGTATATTATTAGTTAGCGGCATTGTATTTGGTTATCAGCAGCAACAAGAAACCATCACCAATTTGGAAACCGTTATTAGCAAGCAAAATGATCAAATTGCCGGACAAGAGTGGCAGCTTGATACGCCAGCAGAAAAAAGTTTGGCACTGATTGATAGTGAAAAAAGCTTACATCCAGTCGTTAAGGCTGGCTTATTACGCTTACACAAGACCTATATTCTCAGCGAGTTTGAATCTGAAATTGATCAGGTTTTGAATTCTGATGCCAACAACTACCCGAATTATGATGAAATTGAGTCCATACTTGATAAAGCAAAAACCTACTACCCTGACTCACATAAAATAGAAGTTCTTGCCTTAGATATTCAGTCAAGCAAGCACTCCACGTTACTTTCGATAGCAAGGCAAATCAACAGTCAACTTGAAAAGTCTCGGTACAGTAAAGAAGATGGCAGTAAATCCATCTATGAGCTCAAGGATGAGTTAAATCAGATTCATCAAGGTTATCCTTTCACGCCAAGTTCGTTATCTAGCGATGTTTTCGGTCAGCACCTCACTGAAGCACTCCAAAAGAAAGACGCAGCTGCACTTGTTGCTCTTATTAAGGTTGGGAACACCTTCTTTTCAAACGTAGAAGAGCATCAAGAGAACTTACAGATAAGTAATGCGATGAAAGATGCAGTGCTGGAAATGAAATTATATGAGACAGCGCTAGATTCCAACAGCCCTCTACCGTTTCCAGAAGATGCCGCTAGAATCCTGTTCCAAGAAGAGTTTGAAAACTTTTATTCTCGCCTAGAAAAGGCAAGGACGACAACTCATCTCGATAACTTGGTGAAGGATGTGGATCTGTTCTCGAAAAACTTTCCTATTGGTTTTCAGGATGTTAACGATTTAAGATTCAAAACTGCTGATAAATACTTACGCTTCTCCGATATACTACTTAATAAGCGAAGGACTTCAAGCGCAAGACGCGCTATGAAGAAAGCCAACGAGCTTATGAAGCAAATAGAACAGGACTCTAAGCAAAGCTAGTAATACAAAAGGGACGCGAGTCCCTTTTTTGCCGCAGATTACTTGCCAATATGCAACTAGATTGCTAGTTTATACTTGTACTTAATGAGGAGAGTTAGCCTTGACTGAAGGAATAGTCAAAGTTGGCGAACGTCTGGCGTCCGTATGTAACGATAGCCTTAAACTAGGACTGCAAGACACTTACCGACTCGGCGTTTTACGTGGAAACGTCCCCTTTGCTACTTGTGTTAAAAACACGCGAGTTGAAGTTTTTTCATCCCTACATTTCGACCATTGCCGTTTGGAACATTTCGACCATTGCCGTTTGGATATAAGTCAAAATATCTTTAACAATGACTTTCTTTTTGTAAGTTTATCTCAAGCGACAAGCAAACTATTTCTGCTCAAATACTGGTTATGCCATTCATACCTTCGGCTAAGCCTTCATTATCCGAAACATTCCTCTACCTCAACGTTTAATAGGGGTATACATGATTAATTTTGATGTTCTCAATACATACATGGATAACGACGTAGATCTCATCGTCACTGTTTTTTCTACATACCTTGAAGATCACACGAGTGATATAGAGCGTATAGATGAGCTATATGCAAGCAGATGTTGGTCAGAACTCTATCTATTAGCTCATAGTTTAAAGGGCATTCTAGAGAGTTTCGGAGAAGACACCGCGGTCATTGCGTTTCAAAGAATAGAAGAAAAAACCAGAAACGATACAGCGCCAGATAGCTCAGATATAGCTATAGTTACTAAAGAGCTAGCTGCAATTAATCAACAAATCTTCGCTTACTTGAAGAATATGCAATAAAGAAATTCAAGGCTTAACTGGGGGAAATATGGCAATGAATAATAGCAATTTCAGGGAGTTGATTGAGTCTCTCAAAGACCTAACACCAACTCAAAAAAGGTACTTACTTAGCCGTACAAAGATGGCGCTAGATGATGAAAGTAATATGTTAAACATCAGTGATATTCTAACACCAGAAGAGTTGGAGGCGTTACTATCACCGGCACCAACAACGAATACAAAATAACAATGATATACAACGCAACCGTCAGATTAACGCTAGGGACCAAGTGAAGGAAATCGACTTTGCTTGGTTGTTAGTTTCTCTCCCTATTCCTTTTCACTACAACAAACGTATTGTTTTCGAAACCTTTTTCCAATTTAAACAGGTCAGATAATTGAGCGACTAACATCAGTCCGCGACCAGAGGAGGACCAACTATCGTCATCCATTAAGTTAGGTGCCTCAATCTGTTTGTTTTTATGTTGGATGAACGTCTTTTCATTGATCGGCGCTCCGCAATCAGAGACTCTCAGTTCCACGAAACCGGACACTTGGTCATCCCCAACCCTACACTCCACTTCAATTGGCAGGCCTTCTATTTCACTGTAAGAATGAATATAAGCGTTATTCATGAGCTCAACGACACAAAGCTCCAATGATTGAATTGCATTTAAGGGGATTTGATGACCCATCAAAAACCGAACAACGTCTTTGCTCGCACTTCGTGAGTGAGTAAGGGAGCTCCCGTAAGTTCGTTTAAATTCGCTCTTTGACATTCTTTTCCTTAAATCGAGCCTCTCACCATGCCATTTTACCTGTAAAAGGCTGGCATCATCATCAAACTCATCTTCGTTATGCCAAGATTGTACTTTTTTAAAGACGTCTCCCACTTGGTCTTCAACTGTCAGCGTGCAAACAGCTTTTATACTCGATGCCAATCGTTGTAGTGAAAACATCTCCTCACCCTGCCTCGCTTCAATCAAACCATCCGAATAAAGCCACAATGCATCGCCCTCATCCAGACTAATTTGGTTACCGATATATTCCATCGGCTGCATTGCACCAACGATAAAGTTATCGTCACCTATCTGTTCCATCGTTTTCGTACTCGCTCGCCAAACTAAGATCCTGGGGTGGCCAGCCGTGCAATAGCTAAGTCGCCCTGATTTTGTGTTAAGAATGGCGTAAGCCATAGTAAAGTAAAGTTGACTGTTTCTAGTTTGCTGATAACGCCGATTTAGCCGTTCAATCACAGATGCAGGCTCACTTACGCAATAGCCGTCATCTCTCAACTCCATCGTGATCGAATCAGGCCCCTGACTTTGAGATAGCGTCTGTTGAATAGAAAAAGCCATCAAAGCTGAAGAAATACCATGACCAGAAACATCAAATACATAAAACGCAACATGTTGTTCATCGAGCTCCAAATACCCCAACATATCACCACCAATCTGGGAGCATGGTTTGTAGACATAACTAAACTGTATATTTTGGATAGTTGATTCAGCAGGGAGTAGTTGCTCCATCAGATGACTAGCAGACTGTAGGTCTTGGTGAATTGTTTGATAGGCCGCATCTAGCTCTTTATTTCTCTCAACGAGTTTGTTGTGCAGTTCTAAAGTACGAAACCCCGCACGGATTCTGGCCTGAAGTTCCTCTACAGACGTCTTCTTATCTACGAAATCATCTGCGCCAGCATCAATGCCTTTCACGATCGAACTTTGGTCATTTCTAGAAGACAGTAGAACAAAGAAAATGTAACGTTCGCTAACTTTAGATTTTAATTGGCGACACAATTCAATACCATTAATTCCAGGCATCATTAAATCACTCAGCACAAACTGAATATCAGGGCGGTGGGTTAGCACCTCAAGCGCCGCTCTTCCGTCTTCAACTGCAACCACTTCATAGCCCTGCTTTTCCAATGCACTGCTGATGTAAAGCAGTACTGTTTTACTATCATCGACCAAAAGAATGGGTTTCATCTTCCTCCTTAATACGGTTGCTTTACTGGCTAACGCAAAACACTAGTCACTGACTGCTCATTTCTAAAACGGCTGTAGTCTTCGGCTAATAATTGGTGTTGATATCGAGTGTAAGACAACGCTTCATTAGAAATTAGTATCTGATGCTCTTTTTCGATTAACTGACTTTGTAGCCTTTCAATCTGTTCATTCTGCTGTGTGTAATTGAGGTACAGTGCGAATAGACCAAAAACCGAAACCATTAACAGGGCGATTAGAATATTATTGATAGTTTTCACTTGAATACTCATGACCTCTCCTTGTCTATTATTAGACTTTCCATGATGAAAGAGAGCGTCTACGGACCAAGAGCCCAAGGCTCTAAAACGCAACGAAGCAAATTGAGGTTGTTTTTCCAATTATAGGCGATAGGAGAAAAAATAAGAAAAATCTGAAAAAATTTGAATATCCTGCTGAGTTAAGAATCGGTAAGGTGGTAGCAGCGAGCTATCATCCACTCGCTGCAATACATTAACTCTGAAATGCAGGTCTAGCTAAAATTTGGTTATACCATCGAGCAATGTTTGGCGACGTCGATAGCACATCAATTTCTAGGCCTTTAATTGCGAAACTGATCAAAATAAAGCCTGTTATATCGACGATAGTAAAATGGTCTACGGCGATAAAATAATTATGTTCAAGCCGCTTGTCTAAGACAGGCAGAAATTCATAGACGCGTTGTTTTGATTCTTCGCCCCATGCTTCAACGCAACGTTCTCTGTCTCCATAAACTCCGGTCATGTTTCGAAACGCCTGAAATGCCGCATTTAGTCCTTGGAACTCCACCACACGATGCCACATTTCCACCTGAGCACGTTCAAGCTGGTTAGCACCAAACAGCGCCAGATCATTTTCAAACGCTTCATCTAGGTAGCGACAAATCGCAACGCTTTCACAGATCGTCGTACCATCATCCAATTCCAGCAGAGGCACTTTGCCGTTCACGCTTTTCGATTTAAACGGTTCAGATAGGTTATCGCCCTCACGAACGTTCAGCGCAATTCGCTCAACCTCGCCACCGATTTCCTTTAGAAAAATGCTAACTCGCTTACAACTTGGAGTCATTGCGGTTTCATAGAGCTTCATTTCACATCCTTTTATCTTTTTCTAACCGATTGGTTAGGATATACTGTAGCCAGTTTATAAACGATCAGTCAAGAACTTCACTATCAAAAATTTTCAAACAGTTGTGGGTCTGTTTGCTGAGCGAGATTTTTGATGCCGTTTGTGAGTTCACATGAATTTGGAGGCTGATACCCAAGAATAGATGGGTATTCATCATATTGGTTCAGTTCGAACGCTAGAGGTTCTCTGTACCATCCCTCCAAAGCAATTTAATTACCCGATAAGCAGACCCAGGCAGGTAATTTATGGCAAGAAAAGCCAACTTCGACCGAGATGAAAAGCTTCTCGTGGCTATGGATGTGTTTTGGCGCAAGGGCTTTGCGAACACGTCGATCTCGGATCTCACCGACGAGTTAAACATCAACCGCTTCAGTCTTTACAACACCTATGGTGACAAGCAACAGCTCTACTACGAAGCGCTCGATACTTACTTAAAAAAGGTCTCGCTACCGTCACTGAATGATTTGGAAAAAGACGATGCGTCTTTACCTGAGTTGGAATCGTTCCTTAAATCTTTTGCTGAGCTGCAACGCAAACGCAACTGTGGGTGTTTTATCCAAAATGCGTTGATTGAGCACGCTGGTGAAGACGATGATGTACTGCGTAAAGGGCATTTTTTGTTTGACCATCTTATCGACATCATTGCGGATGCGCTGACCAATGCACAAAAAGAAACCTTAGTGCCGAAAACGCTGAAACCAGAAGAGCTTGCTCGTTTTGTTCTCAACAACATGCAAGGCATGCGCGTGCTTGGCAAAGCCAAACGTTATGCCGACTTGGATACCGCGCTTTCCTGCTTACTGGTTTTGATTAGGAAATAACATGTCGATTGAAGTGATAGCAGTACGCCTTACCAAAGGCATGGACTTAAAGCTGAGCCTAGCGAAATTGGTCGAGCAGCATGGTATCAAAGCAGGCTCGATTGCCTCATGCGTTGGCTGTGTCTCTGACCTCAACCTTCGTTTAGCAGGTGCAGAGAGTACGTTAACCAAACATGAGCCATTTGAAATCGTCTCTGTGATGGGAACCCTAACGCCTGAACATCAGCACGTTCATATCTCGGTGTCTGATCGTGATGGACTAGTTTGGGGTGGGCATTTGCTGGAAGGCACAGTGATTGATACTACCGCAGAATTGATCATCCATTCTTACTCAGAGCTTGAGTTCACTAGAGCGATGGACGACTCGACTGGCTATACCGAACTACAAGTGAACCCTTCCAAATAATTAAAAGCTCCAGAGCCGTACTGTGCTGTCTCTGGAGCTTTATTCGCTTGTCTCTTACGCTAAGAATTTACTCATATCGAGCAAGCTAATTTCGAGGATCATTCTTCGACTAAATAACAAACCTGATCATCGTCGACCGTTACTTGCCACGTTTTTAGACAGTGCGCTTCGTCTTCCAAACACTGCCCACTCTTTAAACTGAAGTGTTGTTTGTATAGCGGTGATGCAACACACATCTCACCATCGATATCACCGACAATCCCTCGACTCATCACATAAGCCTTACCAATTGGGTCCCAATCTTGAACAGCGTAAACACCGCTATCAGGAATGTAGAATAACGCGACATGCTCGCCTTCAATCAATACTGTGGCACCGATAAACGGCATTAAGTCATCCAGTTGACACAATTTCACTTTGGTTAAAGCTGCCATTTACACCTCCTGTTTCACTGGAATACGCTGACCGCGCACACGTTGGTAAGGCAAGACTTTGCTGCCCGACGTGCTATTCAAGAAAGGACGGAAGCGTTGCAATTTTTGAGGATTATCCAACGTACTCTTCCACTCACATTGATAGGTATCTATGACTCGCGCCATTTGCTCATCCAATGAATCACATAGGTTGAGAGAGTCATCCAAAATCACTTGTTTAAGGTAATCTAAGCCCCCTTCCATGTTCTCCATCCACACCGACGTACGCTGCAAGCGATCAGCGGTGCTGACGTAGAACATCAAAACTCGGTCAATCATGGTGATCAACTCTGATTTGGATAAGTCGGATGCAAACAAATCAGCGTGTCTTGGTCTCATGCCGCCATTACCGCAAACGTATAGATTCCAGCCGTTTTCAGTGGCGATCACCCCAATGTCTTTACTTTGCGCTTCTGCACACTCGCGAGTACAGCCCGATACGGCAAACTTAAGCTTATGGGGCGCTCGCAATCCTTTGTAACGGTTCTCTAACTCAATGGCTAATCCAACCGAATCATCAACACCATAGCGACACCAAGTAGAACCGACGCAAGATTTCACGGTGCGCACCGATTTGCCGTAGGCGTGCCCTGTTTCAAAACCAGCATCAATTAAGGTTTGCCAGATTTCAGGAAGTTGCTCTAACTGCGCACCAAATAAATCCACTCGCTGACCGCCAGTGATCTTGGTGTACAGATCATATTGCTGAGCAACTTCGCCGAGCACAATGAGTTTGTCTGGTGTGATTTCGCCGCCCGGAACACGAGGCACTATCGAGTAGGAGCCATCTTTTTGCAGGTTCGCCATAAAGGCATCGTTAGAATCTTGTAGAGACTGATGCTGCGGCTCCATGATGTGCTCATTCCACAAAGAAGCGAACACAGATGCCGCTGTCGGCTTACAAATATCACACCCATGCCCTTTGCCATGCAGTGCAATTAAGGTATCGAAGTCTTTGATTTGTTCCACTTGGCAAATATGGAACATCTCTTGGCGACTGAGCTCAAAGTGCTCACAAAGGTGGTTGTTAACCTCTACCCCGATGGCTGCTAATTGAGTATCCAATACCGATTTGACCATATTGCTACAACCACCACAGCCAGTACCGGCTTTGGTGTTGGCTTTAAGGTCCGTCAGGTTGGTGGTACCAGCTTGTATCTCGGCAACTAAGTCACCTTTTGTGGCGTTGTGACAAGAACAGATAATGGCGCTGTCTGGCATCTCTCCATCCAGCATTCCGGTATCAAACAGCAGGTTCGCTGCGTGGTCTGGCAAGACAGTTTTGGTCAAATAACACTGTAAGAGCGCATCGTAGTCACTGTTGTCACCAACGAGAATCGCACCAAGCAATTGAGTGCCACTCGCATCAACCACCAGCTTTTTGTAGATGCCTGCGACCGCATCTTGCAAGACCATTTCTTGAGCGCCTTCGGTTTGCATTTGTGCATCGCCGATAGACGCCACATCCACCCCAAGCAGCTTCAGTTTGGTGCTCATGTCAGCACCTTTAAAACCTTCGCTCGGCATACCAGTCAAGACATCGGCAGTGGTTCTCGCCATGGTGTAACCGGGTGCGACTAAACCAAATATCTTCTGCTCCCAAAGGGCACATTCACCAATCGCGTATATGTTCTCATCGCTGGTTTGGCATTGGTTGTTAATCACAATGCCGCCTCGCTCGCCTATTTCTAGCTCAGCCAGCCTTGCCAACTCATCTTGAGGACGAATGCCTGCGGAGAAGACAATCACATCCACTTCGAGAGGATCTTTGTCTTTAAACACCATGCGATGCTTAGCCGTTTCACCATCGCAGATTCGCTCCGTCCCCGTTGAGGTGTGAACGGTTAGCCCTAGCGCTTCAATCTTCTCTTTTAACACTAAACCAGCACCATCATCTAACTGTACGGGCATCAGGCGAGGTGCAAACTCAATGACGTGAGTTTCTAGCCCCAATAGTTTGAGTGCGTTTGCCGCTTCTAAACCCAACAAGCCACCGCCAATCACTGCGCCTGTTCTTGCACCTTCACATGCCTTTTTGATTTGTGAAAGGTCATCAAGCGTGCGGTAGACAAACACGTTGTCTCGGTCTTTACCTTCAATTGGCGGCACAAATGGATACGAACCGGTCGCGAGCACGAGTTGGTCGTAACCCAGCACATCTTCACCATCAAGCAGAATGCGCTTTTGCTCCCTGTCGATGCCTGTTACTTGGCTGCCAAGTACGAGTTGGATGCCATGCATGTCGTACCATTCTTGGGTACTCAGCATCAAATCATCATGAGAGTTACCCGCAAACAAAGAGGACAACTGTACACGGTCATATGCGATAAAACGCTCTGCACCAATCACGGTAATTCGGTGCTCCAAATGCGCGTTTTTCTGCACTAATTGCTCGACAAGGTGTTGCCCGACCATACCGTTACCTACCACAACGATGTGGCTCAATGCGTTCTTTACTGGGATCGTTAAAGGACTGTTCATTGCTGCCTCCTTATGCCGTTTGCGCTGCGGTTTTGGGTTTGTCTTCTTTCGAAGCAGGAATCTCGACTTTGGATTGCTTCTCGTAAAGGAACTTCAGCACTGCTTGTCGACACTTCTGATACTGCGCATCATCCGCCAGTGCGACACGCTCGCGAGGACGCGGTAGATTCACTTCCAACACTTCACCAATGGTTGCTGCCGGTCCGTTGGTCATCATCACGATTTTGTCAGATAACAACACCGCTTCATCCACGTCATGGGTAATCATGATGACGGTGTTGTTTAGCTCGGCTTGAATCTTCATCAGTGCATCCTGTAAATGCGCGCGTGTTAGCGCATCCAACGCGCCAAATGGTTCATCCATCAGCAGAACCTTTGGTTGAAGTGCCAGTGCTCTCGCGATGCCGACTCGCTGCTTCATACCGCCCGAGATTTCATCCGGCTTTTTGTGCGCGGCATGCTGCATTTGAATCAACTCCAAGTAGTGATTCACTTGTTCCTGAATCCACGCTTTGCCCTTTTTGCCGGCAATTTGTTTTACTGCGAGCTCAACGTTTTGATATACGGTGAGCCAAGGCAACAATGAATGGTTTTGGAACACGACTGCGCGGTCAGGTCCCGGTCCTGCTACTTCTCGCCCATCGACTATTACGCCGCCGTCTGTTGGCATGTGCAGCCCTGCAACTAAGTTCAATACCGTTGATTTACCACAGCCAGAGTGACCAATTAGGGATACAAACTCGCCTTTATTGATTTGTAAATCGACGTTCTTAAGCGCGATGAACTCGCCACCTGGCGTTGGGAATCGCATCCCTAAACGCGTCAGATCTAATAATGCTTTTTCCATGATCTTTTCCCTTATCTCAACGCTTGTTGTTTATTCCAAGACAGCCACTTTTGAAGTTGCAGCATGCCTCTATCGAGCATCAAACCGATAAAGCCGATGGTGATGACAGCCACCATGATGCGCCCCAATGATGCTGAACTGCCGTTCTGGAACTCATCCCAAACGAACTTGCCTAACCCTGGGTTCTGAGCGAGCATCTCTGCCGCAATCAACACCATCCAAGCGATACCTAAAGAGAGACGTAAACCTGTGAAGATCATTGGAATGGCAGAAGGTAATACGATCGTGCGGATGTGCTGCCACCACGAAAGTTGGAGTACTTTGCTCACGTTGATTAAGCCTTTATCAACGCTCGTTACACCCACAGCGGTATTAATCAGCGTCGGCCATAAGCTACACAGCGCTACAGTGATCAGAGAGTTGATGAACGACTTAGCAAACATCGGGTCATCACTCACATAAGTGGCACTTACAACCATAGTGACGATAGGCAGCCAAGCTAAAGGTGATACGGGCTTGAGAAGTTGAATGATTGGGTTGAACGCTTGATACAGCCCTTGATTAAGACCAAGCACGATACCAAGCGGAATCGCGATAACCGTCGCCAGCAAAAAGCCCGCAGTTACGGTCACTAAGCTTGTTATGATTTGGTCGAAGAACGTCGGTTTACCTGTGTAGGGACGAATCTTCACTTCCGCGTCCGGATTCTTGACTAACTTCGCAGCATTGCGCTTTTCCTGACGTTCGATAAACGCTTGTTCTTTTTCTCTCTCTTGCCAATGGTCATCGACAAGGTTGCTGAACTGCTGAAAAGTTTGCACAGGTCCCGGTAGCGTACCTAATGAAGTTTGCACTTCTCTCGCTGCTAAGTGCCACATTGCCAAAAAGATCAGCAAACCAATGACGGGCAAAAGTACCAACCGACTTCGGTTCACTACCTGCTTAGCAGGAAAAAGGGAAATGACATTACTAGACATACTCACTCCTAAGAAATTTACATCCTTGTTGCCACAAGCGAATTCCCTCGCCTGTGGCGTTTATCGTTATGGTTAAACCTTGTCTTTTCCTTTAAGCCCGATAGAGAACTTCTCTAGATATTTATTTGGCTCGCGACCGTCATAAACGATGTTGTCGATAAAGTGTGTTTGTGGTGCACGGAAACCATCTTCAGCACTAAAATCTGGGAAGTCTTTTTTGCTCAACACACCATCTTCAATTAGCGCTTGAGCCGCTTGTTGGTAGATATCTGGACGGTAAACCTCTTTTGCGACATCCATGTACCAATCATCGGATTTCTCGCTTGAGATCTGTCCCCAGCGACGCATTTGGGTCAGGTACCAAATCGCATCGCTGTAGTACGGGTACGTGGCGTTATGACGGAAGAACACATTGAAGTCTGGCACGTCTCGTTTGTCGCCTTTCTCGTATTCAAATGTGCCGGTCATCGAGTTGGCAATAACTTCGGCATCAGCTCCGACGTACTCGCTCTTCGCCAACATCTTCACAGCTTCTTGGCGGTTGGCATTGTCGTTTTCATCCAACCAATGTGCCGCTCGAATCAAGGCTTTCACTACGCGAATGTGCGTATTTGGATACTTCTCAGCCCAAGCTTTGGAAACACCAAACACTTTCTCTGGGTTGTTCTTCCAGATCTCGTAATCGGTCACGACTGGCGTACCAATACCTTTGAATACGGCTTGTTGATTCCATGGTTCGCCTACGCAGTACCCTTTGATCGTGCCCGCTTCCATTGTTGCTGGCATTTGTGGTGGCGGTGTAACACTCAAAAGAACGTCAGCATCCAACTGGCCACTGTTATCGCCTGAGTCTGGTGCGTAAAAACCTGGATGAATCCCACCTGCCGCTAACCAGTATCGCAACTCATAGTTGTGCGTCGATACAGGGAACACCATCCCCATGTTGAACGGTTTGCCTTTATCCAGATAGCTGTCGACCACAGGCTTCAGTGCATCCGCTTTGATTGGGTGAACTGGCTTGCCATCTGGTTGCTTTGGAATGTATTGCTTCATCTGCTCCCAAGTATCATTGGAAACCGTGATTGCGTTGCCGTTCAAATCCATACTGAACGCGGTAATCACTTCTGCTTTTGTGCCGACACCAATCGTCGCGCCCAATGGCTGACCAGCAAGCATGTGCGCGCCAGCAAGTTCACCATCGATGACTCGGTCTAATAGCACCTTCCAGTTTGCTTGCGCTTCTAAAGTGACGTACAAGCCTTCGTCTTCAAAAAAGCCTTTCTCATAAGCAACCGCCAGCGGTGCCATATCGGTTAACTTAATAAAACCAAACTTCAGGTCTTCAATTTCTGGCTCACCCAACTCTGCCTTTACGCTGACCGTGGTGAATACCGATAACGAAATTGCTGACACTTTCAGCATCGAACTCCATTTCATTGGTTTGCTCCCATAAAAAAGCGCCACTACTCCGAAGAGCAGTAGCGCCGTTGCTAAGTCTACAATTACCGCCGTTGATAATTGAGATAAGCGATTCAACAATAAACCCAATTCTTCTAATCCAATTACTGTGCCAACTTATTTTTTACAGTAAATACAATAGATTAGTATATCTTGTCGTTTGTTATTCCCTGTTATTGCTTGCTGATAGTGCAACACGCACCACGTTAGAAAACGCACCCTAACCCCAAAGTGGTAGAACAACTAATCCAACACTTCCAAAGTAGTTATCAAATTCTTGGCAACCTGTGCGAGCGTTTGGCTCGATTGCATGGCAGATTTTCTAAGCGCTTTATAAGCCTGATCTTCATCAACGCTGTGCATCTTCATAAGCAGACCTTTGGCTTTTTCCACCAGCTTGCGCTCTTCGATCTTATGGGTCAGCGATTCAATTTCAGATTGCATACTTTCGAATTTCGCTCTCACCAATGTCGCATGTTCAATCCAAGGCTGAAGTGCAAATTCACTATCGTGCGGCATAAGAACATAGTCCATTTTTTCTGATAACCGATTGATATCATTGGATGATAATTGCTTTAAGACGATAAGAAGTGGTGCCGATTTTCTGCGGCAGAAATCGACGATCAAACGCAGTTCTGCCGTCGGCTGCTGCCATCCGACTACAACGCTTGCCGACGGTTCTCGTTGCATTAACGTTTCTAGTTGTGCCAATTGGCAGCCGATGATGTTGTCGTAATCTTTGCTCAATAAGCCGGACAATCGAGCCTGCTCTTGGAGGCTATCACAGCACACTATGATGGGTGTTTTTGACGTTGATTGAGTCATGCACATTCCTTGTTTATATCTCACTCACTAAGAGAGACATAACAAGGAATGTGCCAACTAAGGTTGAAGCGTTTTAACTAGAGGCGAGATGTTCTTTGAAGAAGCCGAGTGTACGTTCCCAAGCGAGCGCTGCTTCTTCTGGTGCGTAGCGTGCCGTTGAGTCGTTATGGAAACCATGGTTGACGTTTTCATACATTAACGCTTGATACTGTGCGTCGGTTGCGATCAATTGCTGCTCATAAGCAGGCCATGTGTCGTTAACACGCTTATCGAGCCCTGCAAAGTGAATCATCAAAGGCCCTTTGACTTGCTTTTGGATCTCTTGCGCCGCTGGCGTTCCATAGAAAGGCACACCTGCATCGAGCTCTTCTGGCATTACCGCTGCAAGCATGTTGACAATGTATCCACCGAAGCAGAATCCAACCGCGCCCAATTTACCGTTGCCACCCTCGTATTGTTTGAGGAAGTTAGCGGCTGCAATAAAGTCTTGTTCGATCTTGGCTCTGTCCATCTCTTTCTGCATTGCGCGACCTTCATCGTCGTTCCCCGGATAGCCGCCGAGTGGATAAAGTGCGTCTGGAGCGAAAGCAATAAAGCCATCTTTTGCAAGTCGTCTTGCGACATCTTTGATATAAGGGTTCAGACCTCGATTTTCATGAATCACCAACACGGTCGGCGATTTTAAGGTCTTCTTCTGTGGCATCACCAAATAGCCACGCCCTTCTCCATGCCCATTTGGAGATGGAAAGGTTTCGTAAGTTGCTTTGATGTCAGGATCGTTAAATGAAACTTGTTCTGCGAGTGCGTAATTCGGGGTTAACGCATCGACCAGTGCTGTCATGCTAAAGCCAAGCACAGCAAGGCCACCCAGCCTATTTAGAAACTCACGGCGCGAGATTTTTCCGTGGGCGTATTCGTCGTACCAATCGAAAGCTTCTTGCGGGATCGGATGAGAAGCCTTTTCACTAGGAGTGGTATGCTTTAGAACCATTATCCATGTCCTCTGTGTCTTACCATATGGGATTTTCTCATTCTCAAAAGCGAAGCGAGAAACGAACGCGATTGAGGCTAAAACTGCGGTTTCACCACTCTGATACGGAGCAAGGTGGTGAAACACATCATTGGCGAGCTAGGATCTTTTACCTTCTTCAAACAATAGATAATGGATTCAGATTCAACAACTTTGCGTCGTTGGTTTTACATTAATTGACAATAGTATCTTATTGCTGCCCGCAATAGGCTTGCCAGTAAGAGAAAGCTCGTTCGAATGCTTTTTCTCTGTCGTGCATTTGTGCAAACAAGACCACTGTCATCGTAGCGAGAACCGTATTCGCCATTTGGTTCATGTCATCTTCTGACGTCCCAAACGGGCAGTTCGCAGGCATTGGCACCTCAGACAGCATTTGCTCCGTCCAGTAATGCGATGTCACGCCGCTTGTTTGGCTTAACCATACTGTTTGGCTTACTTTCGGGTTGTATTCGGACTCGCCAGATTGCCCTTTGAATGACACAACAGCGTGAGCGGTTTGACCGATCTCGTATTCGACTTCAGCATGAAGTTGTTGGAACCCAGGATGGAAGCTACCACGAATACCAACCGTCGCCTGCCCCGGATTCAATGCACGAACCACGGTATTAATCGGCGTTCTAAGCCCATAACGATTCTTCCAACCGATCATGGTTTCTGCTTGTGGAGCAAATGCGCTGAGCGGTAGATACACGATGTTTTGTGTTTCTAAGACACGCTTTGCTTCTTCTGCTGATTCCGCTTTCTCGATAGCAAACTTGTCGAGGTAATCTTCTGCGTGTAAACGTCCAGATTGACGGTCGTGATAGCCATGCATCAGCACTTTATGACCATTATCGGCAAGGATCTTCGCTGCTAACAGGTGCCAAGGCTGACCTGCCGCTTCACGTTTGCCTGCGTAACATGGCCAGTCGATGTCTGCACCAATAGCAGGCATGCGGGATTGGAATGCTTTCACAAAGCCAGCGATTTCTTGTTGAGTCTCGTTTTGTACGCGGATCAGCATCAGCAGCATTGCCATTTGATCATCATCGCACTCTCCGTTTAGGTATTCATCCATAACTCGAAACGCTTGGTCAAAGTTCAGTGGTTTTCTACCACGTTCGCCACGACCGACTGTTCTAATACATTCCAAAATGCTGCTCATATTCCCTCGTATTCCGTCACTGACTGTACGGTTTCTATTAGTTGTTCGCGCAGTTTGACAACTTCTCCCATCACAATCAATGCTGGGCTCACGCCTTTAAGTGTAATCGATAAATCATTGAGCTGATTGAGTTGTGTAACATGCACTTGTTGTTGAGGGCTGCAACCATGAGTGATGATCGCGACTGGAAAATCTTCTCTCAAACCAGAGCCTATTAAACCCGTTTGTATTTGCGATGACTTTTCTAACCCCATATAGAAGACTAACGTTTGTCCGCTTTGCATCAGTTGGCTCCACGCTTCAAATACGCCTGTAACCACTTGCCCCGTCACAAAGGTAACGCTGCGAGCAACGCCACGATGAGTCAGCGGAATCAAGCTGTTTGCTGAACATCCAATCGCAGCGGTAATGCCGGGAATGACTTCGTACGCGATTGAGTGTTTGACGAGCGCTAATGCTTCTTCGCCTCCACGGCCAAATACGAAAGGATCTCCCCCTTTTAAGCGTACAACTCGCTTTCCTTGTTGAGCGAGCGATACCATCAAGTCACAAATTTCTTCCTGACCAATACTAGGTTGTCCGCATCTTTTGCCCACGTAAATCCAATCGGCTTGTGGCGAAGCCAACTCCAAAATATCTTTGTTAACCAAACGGTCGTACAACAGTACCTCTGCCGACATAATCGCTTTCACAGCCTTTACCGTTAACAAGTCAGGATCGTGCGGCCCTGCTCCGACAATCGAGACAAAACCTTTGTGGTTCGCGTCCAGGTCTAGTGAATGGTCTTCTAAAAGTTGGTTCAGTTTGCTTGCTTGATCATGCTTAGAAAAGCGAGACGAGCGTTCTTGTTTCTGACTCGCTTGTCCTTTCTTAAACCAAGACTTTTGATAAGGCGCTTCCATGTGCTTATCCTCTTTATGACTTACTTTATTTGAATAGCCAAACTTTGCTGGTTCGCTTGCTGTTTGCCCTTTTGATGCTGATGGCTGTCGACCATTTGTTTGATTTGAGAGACGCACGAGCCACAGTTAGTACCGCATTTGAGTTTGTTTTGAAGTTGGGTCACTGACGTACAGTCTTGTTTCTCCATCGCGTCATGTATTTGTTTATCGGTAACGCGGAAACAACTACAAACCAGTTTGGCACTGCTTTGCGATTGAGTGATGGTAAGCAGTTGCGATAGCTCCATCGGCTTGCCAATCAAGCCGGTAAAGTTGGTGTAGTCGGTTTGAATCGGTTCACTAGACACCACCAAAACAGAGCGAATGATACGCACGTCTCCAACAAGGTCATAGTCCACCGCTAGCCAACCTTGGACAATATCTATCGTAATTCTGCGGCTCTTTTCCGTTCGACAAAAACTCTGCTTCTTTGGTCGCTTATCATGTGCAAAGCGCCAAATGCCCAAATTGCTTTCTGCTTGAAATGCGCTGTAGAGAAATTTACCGGAATCAAACTGTGTACCGATGAACATACCGTAGGTTTTGACCGCGGCGTCTTGCACTTCAACATAAGACGACTTAAATGCAGGCTGCCCTGAAATAGGGTCTTTTGCGCTGTTTACTATCGCATTAACACTGCTTTCACCGCCATATCGACCCGCCCAGTGCATTGACATAAACAGCTCCTGAAAACCCAAACCTTCATCAATGGCAACTTTGGCATAAATACCGGTGTTTGAAGCAGGCTGAAACAGCTTGGTGAGCTGTCCTGCTTTTAAGCGATTTTGAGTGGCAGAGAGCGTGTTCATGTACACGGTTGGTTCTAACTCTGAGGCGGCAAGGTGGGCGATATGCCCTGTGCGCGTCATGGTATGCCATTGGTCACGTTGCCTGCCCGTATTGAGCCACCAGCCTTTTGTTCTTTCTAAGCGCGTTGGAGATTCACTGGTCACGACAAAACGCGCTTTTCCATCTGGGTGTGAATAGACGCCATCAGCAAAAGGGCGCTCTCCTCCCCATTGTGTCGGCACCCACTCTTCGTATTCTTGCTCGGTTAAGTTGGCGTATTGAGAAAGATCTAGCTTCAATGGCGAATCTGCATTCATGCCTGTCATCGCGGCATATTCCCTGAATACCGCCCGCTCAGAAGTAAACGCAAAGCCATTTTGTGTCTTTTCCAATGCACACAGAGCTTGCCCAACTTGGCTTATCGCCCACCAATCTGATTTTGCTTCACCCGGAGGCATTTGAAACTGACGCTGCCTTGAAAGTCGACGCTCAGAGTTGGTCACCATGCCTTGCTTCTCACCCCAACCAGCGGCGGGTAGCAATAGGTCCGCGTAATGCGCGACATCCGAATCCGCTGTGATATCGGAAACAATCACAAACGGACAAATCTCTAGTGCTCGTTTTACCAATTGGTTATCTGGTAAAGAGACAACGGGATTGGTTGCCATGATCCACAGAACTTTAATCTCACCACGTTCTACCGCCTCAAACAGCTCAACGGCTTTTAAACCGGGCTGAGTGGCAATTTCTGGTGAATCCCAAAACGCCTGCACTTGCTTGATAGACTCTGCGTCAAAAGCGCGATGAACCGCTAATTGATTTGCCAAACCACCGACTTCTCGTCCGCCCATCGCATTCGGCTGACCTGTAATAGAAAACGGCCCGCAACCTGACTTGGCAATTTTGCCTGACGCCAAATGTGCATTAATAATGGCATTGCCTTTATCGACACCATTTTCGGCTTGGTTAACTCCTTGGCAAAACAGAGTGATTGCGGTTGGGCTTTGCGCAAACCAATGGAAGAATGTCGTGAGTTTTTCTTCTGAAATGCCAATGGAAGACGTTAGATTAGTGACATCGTAACGTGAGTCAGAGACTTCTTCTTTAAGTGTATCAAACCCGTCGGTATAGGAATTTATGTATTCAGAATCAATGCATTGCTGCTCAATAAGAAACTTAAGCAACCCATTAAAAAGTGATACATCCCCATCGTTTTTAATCGGTAGATGCAAATCCGCTTGCTGTGCAGTGACCGTTTCACGCGGGTCAATGACCACCAGCTTGAGGTTAGGATTGTTTTCTCTCGCTTGTTGAATACGTCGGAATAAAACAGGATGCGTCCAAGCGGTATTAGCACCGCAAATTATCAAGAGCTCAGTCTTATCAATATCGTCGTAATTGACGGGGACGACATCTTCACCAAATGCTCGTACATGAGCCGCAACCGCCGAAGACATACACAAACGGGAGTTAGTATCGATGTTTGCGCTGCCAACATAGCCTTTCATGAGTTTGTTGGCGACGTAATAGTCTTCCGTCAACAACTGACCAGAAACATACATAGCGACGGAATCAGGTCCAAACTCCGCTTTCGCTTGATGAATCTTTTCTGCAATTAGATCCGTGGCTTGTTGCCATTGTACTTCTTGCCCTTGAGGTCGCTGCTTGGTGACAAGCTTTGGATACAGCAAACGCGAAGGCATATTCAAGCTCTCTGCCAACGCGATGCCCTTTACGCACAGTGATCCCGCATTTGCAGGATGACACGTATCCCCAACGATTCCTTTCGCATTGACCTCGACACCACATCCAACACCACAATAGGGACAAGTGGTTTTTTTACATCCTTGCGACATTCCGCCCCCTGATTCTTTCCTTAGAATGACGAGCTACAAGCGAAAAAAAACCTCTCCCGAAACGAGAGAGGCTGCATTGCCTATAAAAGCTCAAAAAAGTAATACCCTATCCGCTTAACCGCCTGCTAAGGGAAAGCGGCGCATCGAGTTAACGATGAACGTTTATGTAAAGCAAGTGAGGTGCCAAGATTAAAAACCCTTACTATACAAAAGGTTAGCATAAAACCAATTATAGCAACGCAATGCTACGCACTGATTGTGTGCAAATTTCGATCATTATCGTGCAGTATTACTTTACTAATTCCATAACTAACCTGGATTCTTCGTCACCAAAATAATGCGCTTCTTCTTCTAACGTTTTAAAGCCAAGGGAGAGGTATAAAGACAATGCAGGTTGGTTCTTAGGATCGACAGTCAATTTCACGCTTGAGCCTAACGTCAACGGCGCAATAACGTTTTCTAGGAGGGAACGCGCAATACCTTTACCTCTATGTTGAATATCGACGGCCAATGACATGATCCAATATTGATGTGCATTTGTGCTAGTCGTTAGCAATATATACCCTGCGACCTGCTCTCCCTCTTTTGCTACCAGTAAGCTCTCTCCCCAACAATCAAAAGCTTGCCGAAAGAAAAATTGAGGATAGGCGTGTTCTCCAAATAAAGTATTTTCGAGCTTATATATGGCAAATAAGTCCTCTTTTTGCGCAGACAAGATGTCCATTCAATGACTCCTTCTTTAACATGAATGGCAGCAGTATACCTAAATCTCATCTAAATGACGGGACACAAACATCTCAATTAAGTGCTTAAGAAATGTAATATTCTTCCTGAAAATTAGGCCTAACTCACTTAGAACATACATCCGTGATTAAGTTTTAACCACAAAATCAAAAACCACACAAGATGAAAATTTCAACACATACAACCATTAAACAAATTAAATTTAAGAACTTTATTCTGGCTTATTGAAAAATTCATAGTTGGATAATTTACAACCACCCCAAATTCACAGCATTATTCACCAAGCTTCGCGTGTGATAATAAACACTAAAACCTTTACCATTTTCAGCATTATTATTTTTATAAAAGCGAGTTTTAAAGTGAAAGAATCTCGAAATGCCTTAAATCCTAGTGAAATAAACACAACCACAGCTTGGTCAAAACATGATACACATTGGGTTCTTAGCCTATTTGGAACAGCCGTTGGCGCAGGCATCCTGTTTCTGCCAATTAACCTTGGGATCGGTGGTTTTTGGCCTTTAGTCGCGATGGCAGTACTTGCTTTTCCAATGACCTATCTTGCGCACCGTGGCTTAGCTCGTTTTGTACTATCTTCTAAGATCAAAAACGCAGACTTCACTGATGTAGTGGAAGAGCACTTCGGCGCAAAAGCAGGTCGTTCTATTTCACTGCTGTATTTTCTTTCGATCTTCCCGATCCTGTTGATATATGGGGTTGGAATAACAAACACAGTAGATAGCTTCATGGTAAATCAGGCTGATATGGCTTCTTTACCTAGACCTTTGCTTTCTGGCGTACTAGTGTTTGCACTAATTGCTATTATGATGGCGGGTGAAAAAGTAATGCTACGGGCCTTTGCCATCATGGTGTTCCCACTTGTTGCCATTCTTGCCTTTCTATCATTTTACTTAATACCGAACTGGACCATGCCTGTCATCGATGTGCCAGAAGCGTCAGCTTTTGCTAGCACTATGTGGTTAGCAGTTCCTGTAGTGATTTTCTCGTTTAGTCACGCAGCTGCAATTTCAAGCTTTGCAAATGTACAACGTCGCCATTACGGTAAGCAGGCAGATGCCAAATCCGAAGTTATTCTTCGTCGCACTAGCATCATGCTGATTGCCTTTGTTCTTATTTTTGTATTTTCCTGTGTACTAACACTGTCACCTGAACAATTGGCTCAAGCAAAAGAACAAAACGTATCCGTATTGTCTTACTTAGCGAACGCAACCGATAATCCATTTATTGCAACACTTGGTCCTTTAGTAGCGTTTGTTGCTATCACTTCATCTTTCCTTGGGCATTTTTTAGGTGCGCGTGAAAGCTTAAATGGTTTAATTAACAAGCATTTTAACCTATCTGAGAAGCGTGTTGATCGTATCAGCGTGGCAGCACTGTTCTTCTCAATCTGGGCGGCCGCGATCATGAACCCAAGTATTCTTGGTATGATGGAAGCATTGTCAGGGCCTGTTATTGCAATGATCTTATTTATTATGCCAATGTTAGCGGTGTATAAAATCGAGGCGATGAAACAATATCGAGGAAATGTCTCTACTTACTTTGTTCTAGCAGCAGGCATTGTGGCGGTAAGTGCATTGATTTTTAGCTTCTTCAGCTAATAACTAAAGACTAGCTTGGATTTTCAGGGGAATACCTTACACAAGGTTAAGGTGATTCCCTGAATTTTCTTACTCTTTAAAAGGTAATCATCGTTACCCTTGACTCTTAAATAAGAGCGAAAACACCCGCAATCATAAGTACTGAAGCGATGCAGGTACGGCCGATAATGCCGAAGTGCGAAGGTTGAATCATTTCATTATGCATAGTTAATCTCCTATTTATTATAAAAGCCATTTTTTATTGGCTTAATAACACTATGTCTAATATCCAGTTTTTTAACAACCCATACAAACATTAAATATTTATGACAGAAACGTAATTTTTTACACTTCGCCCTGATTTTGAGCGATGAATCCGCGGCTTAAATCATTAGATTGAGTCCACCGAATATGCTCGCCTATCTGTCATAGTTACCTTATCTATACCATCGCCTAATCATTGCATAAGTTTTCAATAGATTTTGTTTTATAAATCATAATATTATAGAGCTCCTTCTCGTATCTCACTCCCAAAACACTTTGCCACTGGGAATCCATCCGCACTTAACCAACAAGAAATGGTAGACTTAACTGGTATTCGGTTAAGAGATCACATTTTATTAATACGCTCATGCACTTCTCAATTAAAAAACTGGCTTGCGCACTTTGTACTGCACTTGGACTTTTCTTGCATCCCACCAACGTACTGGCGAGTACCGAAAAGCAAGCTTATCTGGAAGAACACATTTCAGCAGAAAGCAAGCCCATGTTAAAACTCTACTTTCGCTCGATGGGTAAGCCGCGATCAATTCAAAAAGATGAGTTAAATGCGCCACAGAATGCATCAGCGGAGTCTCTTGCTCTGTATTACTTTGCACGAAAGTACCTTAAGCGTTACGAAGGCGTTCCATTACCGAAAGATATGCCCGATTTAATCGAATTCGGTAAAAAGCACCATTTGGAATGGGTCGTCGCTGAAGCACAGCTCAATAAGGCTGTAACAATGATTGAGCAAGACGATAACTGGAACGCAGAATTGTTACTCCATGACGTTGTTTCTACAGCCCGTGATCTTGGTTATCTAGCATTAGAAGGCCGTGCTTACCGCTGGTTAGGCAATCTAGAAGTATCTCGAAATCAACTACGCAGTGGCCTAAAATATTATCGCAATGCCTATGAGTTATTAGAAAAAACAGTATTTGAAATACAAGTCGCGATGACACTGAACAACATTGGGACGGTCTACATCGACGCATCAGATTGGGCTCGGGCCAACAGTTACCTAACGCAAGCTCTCGACACTTACCTAGAGAGCGAATATCAATACGATAATAGCTTTTTTATGGGGGTTATCTACGCAAACCTTAGCATCGTTCACTCGAGCCTCGGAGATAACAAAAAAGCGGAATATTATTTCAATGAAGCCATTCGACTTTCAATGCAAACGGGGTCGGACACAGTCAAGCACCACTCTTTATCCAGCTTTTCACAAATGTTGAGCTCGGTAGGAAAAATTGATGATGCATTAATGGTCGCACAACGTTGCGTAGACCTGCCCATTCCAAAAAATCTAGAAATGCTAAAAACGTCTTGTTACGAGGCATTTGCAGAGGCTTACCTCGCAAACAAACAATACGATAAAGCTATTACAACAGCGCTTAACGTTCTAGAACAAACCAAATCAACCAGTGAATTAGAGCTGCGTCAGCGTATTGATATGCTTTCGGTACTGGTAAACGCTCATCAAATTCTTAATGACTATGAAGCGGCTTTTCATTATTTAACCCAATTAAGAGAGCTAGAGGCTGAGTTTTCTCATCATATTCATGGTGAAGAGATGATTAACATTAAGTTTGACCTCGAAGCTAAGTTAGCCCAGAAAGAACTCAAATTGCTAGAAACAAAAAATGCGCTACAAGCCTCTGAACTGCGTTCACAGCGCTATCGAGAAATGTTCTACTTTATCGCTATTGCGGCAATTGGAGTCGTTGGTTTTCGTTACGTACTGCGCGTTAGACGTATTAATAAAGCACTCACTCAAGAAAATACTACCGATCCATTAACTCAACTGCATAACCGTCGCTATCTTCACATTTGGTTGGACAAAATGGCTCGTAGAAGCCCAGATAGAACATTTGCCTTAGCCGTTTTAGATGTCGATCATTTTAAAACCTTTAATGATCAATATGGACACGATATTGGCGATAAAATGCTGACTCATATTGCCACGCTATTTAATGAATCCACTCGCTCTGGTGACCTACTCATTCGTTGGGGTGGAGAAGAGTTTGTCCTATTATTCGAAGTACAGCGAGCTGAAGATTGCGCTAAGTTTTTGGAGCGATTGAGATATACTGTTGAAAACACGCCATTGGTGGTTGACTCTAAACCATTAAACGCGACAATTTCCCTTGGAGCAGTGGACAAACTGTCGGCACAAATAATTAAACAAGAATGGGATCAATGGTTTTTCTTGGCAGACCAAGCTTTGTATGATGCGAAGCAAGCTGGTAGAAACCAGTTCGTCATTCATCCTACATCATAAAAAAGCACACATGAAAAAAAATCTAATCATTATTACTTTTGCGCCTCTATTTCTTATGGCGTGTAGTAATCAGCAAGCATCTCAACTGGGAATGCGCAGCAGCAGTGTCAACGTATATGCCCAGCAAATGAGTAACACTCAACTATGTGAAACTCTCTACTACAACCGTGCAACTAACCAAACCAAAGTGGCGATTGGTGCTGAGTTCAATCGACGTGGATTAAACAAAAAGTGGTGTGATAAAGAATTCGATAAGTTGTACATTAAAAAGTGGATTGATAACGTGCTGCCTAAAGAAAAAGCCGAACCCAAGAAACCAATCGCAACTATTCAACCCGCTTCAACTAAATAACCCACCATCTTGAAGCAGACGGTACACTCGTATTTTCTGCTTTTCATTTTTCATGCATGTTCGATGCGACATATAAAAACCTCATGGTTTCAGTAAATTAACAAAGACTTATGTTGTCCATCGAACTTTTAATGTAAACAAGTTGTAAATGGTTTTCGTCCTTATTCTTTGTCGTTAGCTTTGTTTGTTCCTGTTAGCGGAATATGAAACAGGAACTAAAAAATTCCAAACAAAGACATGAGGTCAAAAATGGAAATACGCATTAATCGCCTATTTGCAGCTATGTTGGCAGTAGGCATTGCACCTGCCGTCTCGGCGTTTGATCCACTCTATTCTGAACAATGGCACTTAGACAACACGGGGCAAACTGCGTTTGCGGCTAATCCTGCTGTTGCTGGGAACGACTTAAACACTAAGCTCACTCAGGCAATGGGGATTGCAGGTGTTGGTGTGAAAGTTGCCGTCATTGATTCTGGAGTGCAGATCGATCACCCCGACCTTGCAGGTAATATAGTTACAGGTAGCAGAAACTTCGTCGAAGACTCTTCATTCCCACCAAGTTATCCGGTTGATACTAATGGTCATGGCACTGCTGTAGCCGGTTTGATTAGCGCCGTCGGCAACAACGGTGAAGGCGGACGCGGTGTCGCTTCTCACTCTTCCCTCATCGGTTTTAACTGGTTAGCCAACCAGACATTAGAAGGCTGGTTAATCTCCCATGGCATGGACCCAGCAACACGCGATGTTCGCGTATTTAACCAAAGTTACGGTTTCAGCCCTATAAACCCGATTGCTTTTGATGAAAGCGACCCTCAACTAAAACTTGAAATGGACGTGATGAAAAACGTCAGCGAGAGTAACGCCTGGGGTCGAGGTGCTGTATTTGTAAAGTCAGCAGGTAATGGTTACCGCTATTTCAATGCAGGGCGATTCTTCGTATTGCCAAGTAACTTCTTTGCTGGTGGAGACAATCAAGGCTTACCGATGCACAACTCTGCTCAGTCTTATGATAACGCCAATTACTTCAATTTAGTCACTAGTGCACTACGAGCGGATGGTACGCGAGCGAGTTACTCATCGGTGGGTTCGAACGTGTGGGTTGCAGCACCAGCAGGTGAATATGGGCAAGATTTCCCGGCTATGGTCACCACTGATTTAATGGGTTGTGAAGAAGGGCAAAATACCAGTGAAGGCCTTGGCATTAATGGGTTACACGGCGGAACGGAGCTCGATCCGAACTGTAACTATACCAGTACGATGAACGGAACCTCATCGGCTGCGCCAAACACATCGGGTGCCATCGCGGCAATCATGTCAACCAACCACGCACTTTCTGCTCGTGATGTACGTGCTTTACTAGCGGAGACAGCAAAAGTAACGGATAAAGCGCATCCAGGCGTACAGCTTGAATTTACTAACCATAAAGGTGAACAGGTTAGCTACGAGGCAATTGCCCCTTGGCAGAAAAACGCAGCAGGCGTAGATTTCCATACTTTTTATGGCTTCGGCGCTGTAGATTTAGATGAAACGATGCAACGTGCTCGCATGACGAATCGTGTTTTACCAGCTCAAGTCATTACGCCATGGGTTAACAACGCTACAGAAGTAAGTGTACCCGATGCAAGTCTAGTTGGTGGTTCTTCAAGTATCGCCATTGCCGATGAACTGACAGTAGAATCCGTTCAAGTGACATTGACATTGGACCACGCTCGTCTGCCCGACTTAGCTATTGAGCTCATTTCGCCATCAGGGACTCGTTCCGTTTTGCAAACACCGCGCAATGGTCTTGTTGGCCAATCTCTTGATCCAACGATTACAGGCTACAAAGATCAATTAATGTTGTCTAACCAATTTTATGGCGAAGATGCAAAAGGCGAATGGACGTTGCGAGCAATAGATACGAACAGCGATGAAGTCTATTCTTACATTGCATATTTCAACTCTTCCACCATCTATGACGTTCCGATGGCAAACAACGCTCAGCCCGGTGTTATTAAGAACTGGTCGATGCGCATATTTGGACACTAAGGAGTCAATAACATGAAATACAAATCATTTTCTATGCTGGCTCTCGTTATCATGACGTCGAGTGTATACGCTGAGCAACAGCTCTCTCAACAACCTGCACCAGAACTGTTTGTGCCATCAGAAGCGGTTGAGATTAATGGCCAAGATTATCGAAAAGTGCAAACTGGCACTGTTAGAACCCTATCTGAAGACGTAAAACTTCAAGCGGGTGATGAGGTGTTTAAGAATGCGTTTAGTAACGTATCCAAAGCCACTGGACTGGTTTATATCACCGTAAACAATCCTAACGAAGCGAAAGCAGTCGCCAAAGAGTTAAAATTAGAAGTTATCTTCGCAGAGGGGGAATCAGCGGTGTTAAAAGCATCTCAAGATCAAGATCTGCTAAGTATTAGCGACTACCTAAACGCAGACACCCGGGTAAAAGCGTCTAAAATTGAACTAAACAGCGGTAAATACCGTGCACAATAATTCTCTAACAAGAGAAGTTGGCCTGTAAAACCATGCCTCAGCGATTGCTGAGGCATTTTTATGGGTAGGAACAGATACGCTATTATTCTTTAGTAACATTTCGCATAACTAGTATGATACCTAAACACCCTACTCGCCTGCGCCTGTCATTTCTTAAACAAAATAATTTCCGTTCTTAGCTCTTCTTCCGTGGTTTCCTTCGGGCTATTCAGATAGCGTTCGATTCCTAAAGGACTGGTTTTGACTTTCATACCACTCTGACGAACCAAGTTCATCGCTAACGCCCATGCATTTCCCAAAAACTGATATTCACCTCGGTGTTCAACGACAAATGTTTCACTCTCAGGAATGGTACCGGTAACCGCCCCTTGAGGCGCTGGTACTGAGTTATGAAGAGGAAAGCAAGTGATAAACTCGAATGTACCTTTCTGCATATCCATCGACTCGTAATAACAAAACAATTCACCATTCACGGATAGGGTTTCGTCACTAATTAACTGTTCTAGTTGCTGAACATGCTTCTCAATTACCGAACCTAATTCCTGCAAGCTAGCCACACCCTTGATCCCAATGTAATGAATTTGAGGCAACGTTCGGTTACCAATTTCGGCTAAGTCTGAATGCACTCTTCCGGTTTCAAGCTTACTTTTAAGCATGCGTAACCCACGTTGATAATCCATCTCTATCATCGACTTAAACATACTTTTCAGAAAGAACAGATACCAAGGGACGCGAGATTGCATTTGCCATTCGATTAAACAGCCATTTTGTGACGGCGTCACGATTAGAGTCACCTTTCCATGGCTCTTGATTGGGCGAAAGAAATGTAGCTCCATATCTAATCGATGCTCTTGAGTACTTTCCAGTACAATCGCGCCAGTCCCAATACGCTGACCATTCCATTGATAACCAGCTCCAACGTGGCCCTGATTATCACTGAATGTCAGCTCGCAGCTTGGTTCAAGAATGACCCATGGTGACCAGCTAGGCCAGTTATTGAAGTTCTTGAGATAGCCAATAATTTCACTTTGATTCTTATTAATTTCAATACTTCGGCTGACCTGATAAGAGAGCATAACGGTTCCTCGAGTTTCCGCTTCACTAACTTCAGTCTAATCCAAATTCCAGTTTTTTCTTGTTTGACTGCGGGTTAGATGCGTACGACAAGAAAAATCCAGAGCGTTAATTCTCACTTGAATCAATACGCGCAAAGCTAAGAGCAGAACTCCACTTTTGCACTAAATCGAACACCATCATCTTCCAGTACTAACGCCCACCCCATCCGTTCACATATTCGTTGTACGATAACAAGCCCACAACCATAACCAGCGTTGTACGTCTCGTTGCCATCGTGACGGTTTAGGATCTTAAGCGCATGACCTTTCAACTCAATTTCAATATCTCCCACACTATAGCTAAAGGCGTTTTTAATCAGATTGTTGATAACAATGGTCACAAAACTCTCCGGTGCATTCACGACACCACTATGTTGTTCGTGCAAAGCGTAGTTCGAATCTTGCTTGGCAAATAAAGGCGCTAGCTCTTCCAACTGTTTTTGTAAACAAGTGAGAAGCTGATGCTCTCCGTAATGCTGAGGCTCTATTTTCTCTTTACCAAGTAAGAGAAACGCTTCTGTCAGTACACGCATCTCGTCACAAGCTGACTGCATCCTCGTGATGGCTTTTTGCGCAACTCGAGGTTGATCAGGAATACGCGTCAGAATGTCTGTTGAGCCTTTAATCACCATGATTGGCGTTCTCAACTCATGCGATGCAAAACGGCTAAATTCTTGTTCTCGTTTGAAATAGCCCGCGATATCGTTCTTATTATCCAGCAAAGTCTGCTCTATCTGGCGTGTTTCGCTGAACTTAGTTTCAACTTGGAAAGCGGGTTGATCCGGTGACATTTGGCTAATTTTGTCTTCAATTTGCGCTAATGGCCGAGACAATATTCGAACCATGTAAATGCCATACCCAACCATGACAAATGAAAACAAACCACCGAGCAGCAGCGTAAACTGATGCAGCGAGCTTTCGTATTCGTCCAAGTAATCATCTGAGTCATCTTGAAACACAATGTACATAAGCCCCTTCCCTGAGGGGTGTTTCAATACAACAAAGTGTTTATCTTCTTCACCAAGCAGGTATTCGTAAAAACCAGGTGAAGTAAAAGAGAGCAACCAATCGGGTGTCGGTGCTTCACTCCAATATGAGTTGAACTCCAATACGTTTGGCAATGGCGCATCCCAGCCCTGTTTCTCGAAATTCTCACTATAAAGCGCAGCTTCAGTATCTAGCCAGTGATGTAAACTCAGCACTTCCAGTTTGTTTTCTGCCACATAAATCAGCGACCAAAAAAGAGTAAACATCACAAACGTCATGACCCCAAAACCCCAACGGATCTTGCGATAAATGCTTGGATATTCGTTATGCTTTAAGTCGGTAACCTTGTCCATGAATAGTCTCTAATCGTGATTCTTCAAAACCTTTGTCTAACGCGGTTCTTAAACCGTAAATATGGCTACGAAGTGCATCACTTCCCGGTGGTTCGTCTCCCCACACACTATCGATCACTTCTGCGCGCGAGACCGCTGCTGGAGCACGTTGGAGGAGCAATTTTAAAATTTTAGTTTGAATTCGACTCAGCTTAATTTCTTTGTCTTTTCTCGTTACTTTTCCTGTCCGCGCATCTAAACAAATATCTGCAAATTTGAGCGTTCCGATGTCTTGTCTTGGACCACGATTAGCCAAAGCATGAACACGCAAACTGAGCTCTTCCATCGCAAATGGCTTCATTAAATAATCATCTCCCCCCGCTTTAAAAGCCGCGATTTTGTCCTCTAGCGTATCTTTTGCCGTTAGGAAGAGAATTGGCGTTCCACATAACTTATCTTGTCGAAGCTTCTGTACCGTACTGATGCCATCGAGCTTCGGCATCATGATATCCATGATGATTACATCGTAATGATTTTCCTCGATTAACTTAATCGCAGCCTCTCCATGAAACGCACAATCGATAATCATGCCTTCTAGCTCAAGATAGTCTGCAATCGTCTCCGAGACGTTATGGTTGTCATCTACAATTAAAATTTTCATAAAATCACATTTCTTCACGATCTCTTCACGATATGCCCAATAAGATACAGGCAATTTCCTAAACTCGCTCGTAAATTGAGGTTAATACAATGAAAAAACTCGCTCTTATTTCTGTAGTAGGTTTGGCATTGTCTGGTTGTGGTGGTTCAGGTGGTGGCAGCAATAGCGATAGCACATCAACTCAACCAGCAGTGAAACCAAGTGTAGCGATTGGCTCTGTTGAAGCGGTCAACGCTGAAGAAAGCACGTTAACCGTCAATGGACATACGTATCGTGTGTCTGAGGTGGTTTATGACGACACACAAGTGCAACTGGCCGATGTAAAACCAAAAATGGTGGTTCGCGTGGGTTCAGATATTCGGCAAGCTTCGAACAATGGCGTCCGAGTCACACTTGAACCAACCATTACAGGACGTGTCACAGCAATTGATTATGTGAAGAAAACATTTACGGTAAACGGCGTAGATCTGCAGTTTGACGGTTTAAGTGATGATATAGAGATCAACGACTGGGTGATGGTGTCATCCTTGCCGACTGCGGATGCGGGTTATCGAGTGTTGTCTGTGGTCGAAATCGACGTAGATAACGATTACCCAGCCCTTGGAAGCTACTACGAACTGGAAGGTCGCATTACTAGTACCGATGAAAATGCTGGCACGTTTGAGCTTGGTACAAATATAACCGTATCTTACGACAACATTAGCCAACTTAGCATCGGCCAATGGGTAGAAGTAGAAGGTGAAATGCAAAACGGCATCTTCATGGCAAATGAGGTAGAAGTTGAAGACTACGACGATCTAAAAAATGACAGCGATGTGGAAGGTATCGTGACTTGGGTTGCCAAGGATTATAGTGAGTTCTCTCTAAACTACCGAGGAGCCTTCTTCATTGATAACGCAACACGCTTTGAGGATGGTAGCAAAGCTAATCTAGAACAAGGTCAAGAAGTAGAAGTGACCTCTGTGATGAAAAATGGCAAACGCACCGCTACCGTCATCGAATTTGAGCGGTCGGAGTTTGACAATGACAACCAATGGCGAGGTAAAGAGTTTGAATGTGAAGGCTATGTATCAAACTACGATGCTGATTCAAGAGCATTTAAAATCGAGCATTGTGAGAATGATGCTGATCAAGTACTAAGTAACACCACCGTTGTGATTGATGCGCAAACACGCTTCCAAGGCATTGAAGAACTTAACCTAAATGGTGCTCGTGTCGAAGTCGAAGGTGTGATCATTAACGACCAAAATATTGCCCGTGAAGTGGAGTTAGACGTTTACGACAACTAATCCCTTCTACGCTTAAGAAAAAGTGTCACTTCGGTGGCACTTTTTCTTTTCACCTTACTTTGCTTCCCAAGCTCAAACCAACAAATTCTCAGTCAAAGCCTTTTCTCTCCGTTACACTTTACCTATGTTTCACAACATTGGTGACGACTATGAAAAAACGCAACCTCATTTTGTTAATCTTGTTTTTTGGTTCAGCCACGAGCTTAGCTAGCGTTATGGATCCTGACTGCGATGCAGAAAAGGCAGCTAAAGCCGCTGCGACAAAAGCCGTGGTTGGTGTTGGGGGTCGCTGTACGCCTAAAGAGGCACTGAAAGATACCGCAGTTGATGCAGGAAAAGACAAATTACCAGATGAAGGGATGGCGGGTAAAGCTGTTGATGCAATGACACCGGAAAAAGAGAAGAAAACGATGAAAGACGTAACCAAAAAGCTCAATAAAGATTGATACGCTTTCTTGTAGTTAACTTTAATAGCGAAACTCCCCCCCTCCCAAAAAAAGAGCGCCGATTGACGCTCTTTCCGAACTCTAATAGATAACCAATTATGCGGTTTCTGCTTCACCTATCCAATGATAATGGTGGTTGGCTTTTTTTCCCACTAAACCGAGCTCTGCCAATTCTTCAAATACCTTGTCTACCTCTTCCGCAGACAGCCTAAACTGTTTAGCAACGGCTTTTTTGGTGCACGTAATTTGATGCGTTTTAAGTGCATCGCTAACTTGCTCTAACAAGGTTTTCGGTTCCTTTGGTTCTTCTGGCTCCGGCGCAGCTGGTATTTCTTGCTCTTCTTCCTCTTTTATATGAGGAAGATAACCCGCAGGCGCTGGGTCTATATCGCGAACTGTTTTCAATATCATGTCCTCATTTCTGCGATAGAAATATCGGAACCGTTGCTCTTCACCAATCAAGCCAACAAAAAATGCAGCAAAGAAGTCCAAAAGAATCGAAAGAAATACAACCAAGCCAAGCTGAGCTTGCTGAGAGGAGGTACCAAATGCGTTGGCTAGGCTATCAATCAAACCAATCACTGAGCCTTGCGTAACCGGCGGTAAACTATCACGCTCCATAGCCAAGCGTTGCTGCTCTTCACGTAAGGTTTTGTTTTGATCCTGAATGCGAGTTACACCAGTCGCGATACGCTCCATCTCGATGTATTTCTGCGCTGCCATATTGTTGAGCTCAATCTGCTTATCGATTGCCGCAATCTGACGATTAAACGCTTCCACTTTCGCCTGCTCTACCGAAATATGACTTTGTGCACTATTGGTTGCACTATTAATGCCACCAATACTACCGCCAATGGAAATCGCAGCTAAGACTAAATAAAACACGAGAGCGGTTGCTGCTCCTGTGTAGTTGCGATGGGCTCGGCGCTCACCGTATTCATACCAAGCGTAAAATTTACCCGCTTCAAAAATGATCGCTAAACCACCAAATAAGGTTTGCATCATCGGATTTTCGTCGATAGACAAAAATAGCAATAGAGAAAAAATAGTCGATGCTAAAATCGCAGCACCAGTGAATGCGTATACACTCACCATGGCAAATCGACCTTTAGGGTATCGATATCCAATCTGTTGTTCGTATTTCATTTGAGAAATTTCTTAAGATTAATCGCCCCTCCTACTAAGTAGGACGGACGTTTCTGGCATGTACAAAGGAGCGCAGAATACCGTATCCTTTATTAAATTACTGTCATAATTCCGTTAATGGAAAACAAGTGAAGATTCGGTAGGCATTTTGAATCGATATCAGCCAAATCTAGCACGTAAAAACACCACCACGACACCCACTAACCGAAGCTTCAGTGGCATATAAGAGAGATTAATTCGGTATCTTCAAAAGCGACTAGGCAAGACTGACAAGTTGAATTGGAGGTTGTGAATGTCAGCCGAATCAAGACATTAAAGCGTTAAAAATAGGCAACAAAACAAATAATGCACACTTGCATCACCTTTTAGTAAACTGATAATTACATTGTTTGGTTAATTTGTTAGTATCCCGCGCCGAAGAAGATAAGCACTCAATTGTATGGAAAACACTCTAATACAGCACAAACACCATCGCTTGCACGCTATTGCGGTTATTATCGCGGTGTTGTTTCAGTTGTATTTAGCGTCCACAGCCGCTCTTAACCCTACACAAGTTCACAGCACAACTTGGCTCAACAAAGTCCAAAGTGAAAAGGTTTTACTGTGTACCGCAGATGGTTTCAAATGGGTGGATATCAATACGTTGATTGAGGCTAACGCTCAATCTTCTTCTAAGCTCATCCAAGATCTTAACTTACACGACGGCTTTCAGTTTGAATGCCCGCTTCTTCAAGCTGTTCAATTCTTTCTTTTGGTTGCGATTGGGCTTTACCTGACAACCATCCATTGGCTGCGCCGAGTAAAGTATGCACTGACGACTTATCACTTTTCAAAATGCGATAAGCTCGTTTACAAACACATCGCGCCTAAGCACTCTCCGCCGAGTGTTTTTCCTGCCTAACAGGCATCTAATCATTGACAACTTTATTCAAAAATAACGATGACTCTGTTTGTTGTCCATTCAGAGAAGCTATTCATTCAAAAGGAAAAACACATGCTTAAATCATTTAAAACCGCCGCTATCGCGCTTATTGCTGTCATCGCTAGCCCACTGAGTTTAGCGCACGATTATGAAGCAGGAAAAATTCATATCGACCATCCATGGAGCCGAGAAGCGCCACCAAACGCACCTGTTATCGGTGGTTTTTTTCAACTAACCAACCACGGTGACAGTGAAGATACATTGATCGCAGCAGAAAGCCCTATCGCAGGGCATGTCGAAATTCACACGCATAAGAAAGAAGATGGTGTGATGAAAATGATTAAGATTGACGAAGTGCGCGTTCCAGCCAATGAGTCTGTGTTGTTTAAACCAGGCAGCTTCCATTTAATGATTTTTAACCCAACACAAACTCTTAAAGAGGGTGACCGCTTCCCTATGACATTAACCTTCAAAAACGCAGGTAAGGTTGAAGTGGAAATGGCGGTTGAGAAACAAGGCCACATGGAAAAACACATGCACCATTAATGACGCAAACAAAAGTGCCCGCTGATTTAGCGGGCATTTTTATCTCAGCTTAGTCAAAATCATTATTCCGGTAGATCCTAACTCGACTCTTCAGAATAATGGTGATGAATAACGCTCGGCGAAACGGGGTCACATATCATAACAGCGTGCTCGGGCAAGAGATTCTAAATCACGCTCGTTCCTCGCTGTTCAGAATGACGTTAAAAGATTTAAGAATCCCAAATAGGTTTCCTACTCGCATGAAACTCAATCTCTCAGCGAAATCTTCCAACCATCATTTGATAAGCCTAAGCGAAGTCATAAATTTGGTAACAATGCCCATAGCGCAATTAGTTTTCTTTCTACTTGAAACAAACCTCAGCCCAACGAGCTAAGCCCGCAGTTACTGAGCCAAAATAGTTTCCACTGACAACCGGAATACTTGGCAGTACGGTTTGAACCGCATCGCGCAAGATTGGCGAGCGTGCCGAACCTCCAGTCATAAAGATAGCATCGGGGTTAACTCCAGCTTGCTCTACCGCTTCTGTCACCAACGCCGTCATTTTATTCTTTGGCGACTGGATCGCTTCGATCATTTCGTCACGTTGTACATCAACTTCAATCGTTTCTGATAGTAAGTTGATGCCAGTTCGGTAAGAAGCTTGTTCTGAAAGTGCCACTTTTGCCTCTTCGGCACGGCGAACAATGTTGTAGCCTAAAGACTCATGATACACCTCTAGCAAACGAGCAAGTTTTTCTGGCTCTTGAGCCTGCTTTTGAAGCAACTTTAACGCTGATAGGTTCTCTCGCGAATAGAAGTCACTCTGCGCTTCTACATTATTGATTGCTATCGGGTTCCAGAATTGGGTAGTCGGCATCACAATACCTGACTCCATTTTACTTCCCATGCCAAAAGGGAACATGAGCTGCTTAAATGCTAACGCGATATCAAGATCATTCCCGCCGACACGCTGGCCACTGTGAGCTAACAAGCTTGCGGTCCTATCTGCTTTGCCGCGCCAAGACGGTCCCATTTGGATCAACGAACAGTCCGTTGTACCACCGCCAATATCGACTACTAGAATGATTTTATCTTCGCTGAGTGTCGCTTCATACTCTAGGCCCGCCGCGACAGGCTCAAACTGAAACTCCACATTTTGGAAGCCCGCACGTTTCGCTGCCCGCAACAAAATGCGTTCAGCCTGAATGTTAGCCGTTTCACCGCCACGCCCATGAAAGTTAATTGGTCTGCCGATCACAGCATCGGTAATACTTTGCTGCGCATCGCTTTCGGCTTCCGACTTAATATTGTCCATCATCGCGCAGACAAGGTCTTCGAAAAAAGCCAATTGCACATCACGCAAGCCAGATGCACCAAGAAAAGACTTCGGCGATTTCACATAATAGATATCGCGAGGATCTTCCAAATAGAGGTTAAGTGCATCCTGACCAAACGCAATGTCGTCGGATTCTAAGTCAATACTTTCTTCTCGGTTTAAATTGATTGCCCGGCGTAAAACCTGCTCACCAACTTGATCTAATGGTTTAATATCTCGATGGCGAAATAAATGCTCGGATACCGATTCACGACTCGGTGCAGCAAGGGTGGAAGGAATAAAAGGGCTGTTTCCTTCTAGATTAAGCAGTACTGGCTCACCCGGTTCCATTTTAGCCACTGAACAGTTTGCAGTACCATAGTCAAAGCCGATAAACATTGTTTCTCCCACTGTCCCACTGATTAGTGGCCTTTTGACCGTTAAAAAAACTGGCAATGCTAACTTAATGGCATAAGAATTACTATCCTAAAATCGAATGTAATTTAACGTGGAAAACCTATCTAAGGTACACTATTTTCTCTTTTTGCAGATGGCACAACAACCGCTACCAATAAAGCTAACAGCAGGAACACAGGGCTAAGCATTAATCCATGCCAGATTGAATACCCATCATGGAACAGCCAGAATATACCAAGCGTCAGTAGGTACGAAAAGTAGCTGCAAAACACCAAGCTAATCGCGACAAAGCGCTTTTGATTAATAATAAGAATCCGCACTAGATACTGGCTAAGAATACCGGAGCAGCGCATGGCAAGTTGCCAATTAATGATAAAGAAAGCAAGCGCAATAAACCCAGCTACGACCAGTGCATCATGCGTGCTTAAAATGAAGTAGCTACCAAATCGGCTTATGATGACCGGATAATCGCCTTCGTATATCGTTGACCAAGATATTGCGTTCGCTGCTGCTACGTAATTGGCAAAATAAGCAATAGCGTAGAAAGTCGTTTGAGAACTGAACGGCTGAAATACATCCCTACAAAATCCTCGCCATTCTTCTTTGTTGGCGGTAGGCCCTACCCAGTCACGTTTTTTTTGGGCGGTACGCCCGGCAAACTCAGGCCCGTTGCGAAACAACAGCCAAAATATATAGAGTGCAAGTATAACCAAGAGTATTGAAAACATACCCTTCCCCCTCAGCAATTATCGGCGCCACTGCCAATGGCGTTGGGGTCGTAAACTGCACTTCCCTGCTATACCTATTTGATTTATCAAAGACTTATTGTTTTATTACCACCAAAATTCATTTAATGGCATGCTAAACAGCGATATTTTCACGCTTTGTGCGTGAAGTTCGAAAGCCTACTTTTAGGTTTAGCATAAAAATAGCTACAACAAAGCGTAAGATAGGGATTCCGCACCCATCAATGAAGATGAGGCGTTAAGCAGAAGCTGCGACCGCAATGAGAAGAGAAGGATTCAAAGCGGTCATGCATGGGCGGGAGGAGCAACTATTTCTCTAACTTTTCTTCAAATACACCAATCTCTCTGCCCAACCAAATCGCGCGTTCTGTGTGATCGAGCAACTCTTCTTCGCTTACTGGGTGAATAAGCACAGAAAAATCGCCTCGAATCGTATCAAGCCACGCCAAGAACTCTTCACTCAATGATTCTAGGTGAATTTCAAACATCGGCATTTTGTGTGGGCCAACTAACCTTCCAACTAATGGAAACACACGCAGCACATCTTGACGCTCTTGACGGATGATCTCGTTCAAGGCTTGCGCTTTATCTTGTTCTCTTAGGGGAAAATAAACATGAGCGTGGTACATAACTTCTCCATAATCACTTCCGCTTGAGCACCACCTACTTTGGATAAGCTCAAGGACTGCCGAGGGTATACATTTGTAATGCCGTCACCCTACCTTGATTCCACTCAGTTGGGAAGAAGTTATGCATTCTCATAAGGTCGAGGCTTCGAGCACAACAAAAATTTGCAATTCATCATATAGCAACTGTTTGAGTTGATTCATTAATAATGACTCACTTTGTCAAATTTTACAGCCAAATTTTGTTGCAAATATGTTTCATTAACCAGTAATTAAATTCGAGTTTAAAAATACCACCAACAAAATATCAGCATATTACTCTGCAAAATCAGGGTGTAAGCAAAACTTTACTACTGATCGAAAGTCAAAATGAAGCATAATTTAACAATTTGTTTACACTTATTGTATCTGGCTATACCACGATTTAGTTAGAGGGTTAGATACAGAAAAGCCTTTCTCTGTATCTTGCGGTGAAATAGTCGCAGCGATGTTATCGACAAATAGTTTAAGGGACGAACAGATGCCTACCGCTATCGAAAGCACACGCAACCTTAGGTATGGCCTTTGCGCTGATATCAGAGTTTGAGTACCCATACAAACTCTGGTTTTGTATGAACAGCTGCAGTCCAAAAGACCCGCAGCGTCAAAAGGAGCTTGAGATGAACGTTCAGGCATTACCCATGCATCGGTTTATCGACCATCGTGGGGACCTAGTCGGCCAACTACCCAACTGGGCTGACACTGAAACATTGGTCGGGTTTTACCGAGATATGGTATTAACTCGCACTTACGACAACAAAGCAGTTGCCTTGCAACGCACCGGTAAGCTAGGGACCTATCCCTCACACTTAGGCGCGGAAGCCATAGGCATTGCGGTCGGCAGAGCACTTAAAGCCGATGATGTGTTTGTTCCTTACTACCGCGATATGCCTGCGATGTGGTGTCGTGGCATTGGCATGGAAAAGAACCTTCAATACTGGGGTGGCGATGAGCGCGGGAGTGATTTTGCTCCTGAAGGCAGTCCGGTTCCTAGCCGAGACCTTCCCTACTGTGTACCCATAGCGACGCAATGTACGCATGCTGTCGGGGTGGCTTCCGCGCTAAAAATTCAAGGTAACCATGAAGCTGCGCTAGTCATGTGCGGCGATGGTGGTACATCCAAAGGGGACTTTCTTGAGTCAATAAACTGCGCAGGTACTTGGAATATTCCACTTGTTTTCGTCGTAAACAATAACCAGTGGGCAATTTCAGTGCCGCGTAGTCTACAATGTGCCGCCGATTTCTTATCAGCAAAAGCGCAAGGTGCAGGTATACCGGGTATTACTGTCGATGGTAACGATGTCGTCGCCGTTTATGATGCAACTAAAACCGCCCTTGAGAGAGCAAGAAAAGGGAAAGGCGCAACACTCATCGAAGCGGTGAGTTACCGACTGAGTGACCACACTACGGCCGATGATGCGACTCGTTATCGTAAAGAAGATGATGTTCAAACCGCATGGCAATACGAACCTATCGCACGTCTTAAAACGTATCTCCTTAATCAAGGCGCTTGGAGCGACGAACAAGAACAGCAATGGCTAGATTACTGTAAAGAGCAAGTAGAGTTAGCTGTTGAACGCTATCTGAGCTTACCGCCACAAGCACCAGAAACCGGTTTCGATTATTTGTATGAATCGCTACCTCAAGAGCTTCATGCACAAAGAGATGAACTCATCAACAAGGCAATGAGAATGCAGGGAGGCAGACATGGCTGAGCTAACGTTGGTTGAAGCAGTAAACCTTGCCCTGCACCACGAAATGCAACAAGACCCCAATGTTGTCGTATTAGGTGAAGACGTGGGCGATAATGGTGGTGTATTTCGTGCCACTGTTGGACTCAAGCAAGAGTTTGGTCTTAAACGAGTCATCGATACGCCACTCGCTGAAGCCTTAATCGGCGGGGTTGCGGTCGGTATGGCAACGCAAGGATTACGACCTGTCGCCGAATTTCAGTTTCAAGGTTTCGTTTTTCCTGCGATGGAGCACTTAATGTGCCACGCGGCTCGAATGCGTAACAGAACTCGCGGTCGGCTCACTTGTCCCGCGGTTTTTCGTGCGCCATTTGGCGGCGGTATCCACGCTCCGGAACACCACTCAGAAAGCGTGGAAGCGCTATTTGCTCACACTGCTGGATTTAAAGTAGTGATTCCTTCTTCTCCACAACGCGCATACGGCTTACTTCTCGCTGCAATTAGAAGCAATGATCCCGTCATGTTCTTCGAACCGAAGCGCATATATCGCACAGTTAAATCTGAAGTCGTTGATAACGGCGAAGCACTCCCACTCGACACCTGCTTCACCTTGCGTAAGGGGCGAGATATCACGCTCGTTACTTGGGGCGCATGCGTCGTAGAGTCACTTCAGGCCGCGCAAACCTTGTCTAGTCAGGGGATTGAAGTCGAGGTGATTGATTTGGCGAGTATTAAGCCAATTGATACCGCGACGATTTTCAGCTCACTAGAAAAAACTGGACGTTTACTCGTTGTTCATGAAGCGAGTAAAACTTGTGGTGTGGGCTCTGAGCTATTAGCTCGAACCGCTGAACATGCCATGTGCTTACTTAAAGCCCCACCTAAACGAGTAACTGGAATGGACACCATTATGCCTTATTACCGTAACGAAGATTATTTCATGGTTCAGGAAGAAGACATTGTGACCGCGGCGCGCGAACTCGTGGAGGATTGGAAATGAAGACGTTTAACTTACCCGATCTCGGCGAAGGCCTCGCTGAATCAGAAATTGTAAAATGGCACGTTAATGTCGGAGACATGGTTAAATTAGATCAAGTGATCTTAACCGTAGAGACAGCAAAAGCGACGGTCGACGTCCCTGCCCCCTACTCGGGCCGTGTGGTCAGCCGTCATGGTGAGGAAGGTGAAATCGTCAATATTGGTGCATTACTGCTAGAGATTGATGAAACAGGTGCCGGGAGAGAAGTAACGACAGAGAAAAAAGCCACTGCTGACGCCGCAACCGTCGTCGGCAGCGTTTCTCACCAAGCGCATCATGTAAACGTTGATGATTTCTGGATAGGTGGCAACCACAACACGACAGAAAGTAACCTCGTTACCGCCCTGCCTTCGGCTCGCTTGTTGGCACAAAAACTTGGGGTAGATCTTAACCTCGTGTCAGGTAGTGGCCCGAACGGACTTATCGTTGATGCCGATATTTACGACGAAGCCGGAAAACAGCGTCCAGGCACCGAAGTTTTGAAAGGCGCTCGACGTACCATGGTATCGTCTATGACCGAGTCGCACGAACATGTTGCCGCCGTAACCATTACGGAAGAAGCGTTGTTGGAAGATTGGCTGCCAAACGAAGATATCAGTATCCGCCTTGTTCAAGCGATTGTTCATGCGTGTCAAGAAGAGCCTGCTTTAAACGCTTGGTTTGATGCCGAAACCATGACACGCTGTGTACACACAACGGTCAATGTAGGAATTGCAGTAGATAGCCGTCATGGATTGTACGTACCAGTCTTGCGCCACGCAGATGAATACGAGCCACAAGATGTTCGTCGTTGGCTCGATCAAACCGTTGAAGGGATCAGAGAGAGAAAAATCGGTCGTGAGCAATTGCAGCACGCGACGATTACGCTTTCCAACTTCGGCGCGATTGCCGGTATTTACGCAACACCTGTCGTCACACCGCCACAAGTCGCTATTGTAGGCGCGGGCCGAATACTCGACCGAGTTGTGATAAGAAATGGTCAGGCAATTTCGGTGAAAGCAATGCCGCTATCCGTAACGTTTGATCATCGCGCTTGTACTGGTGGTGAAGCTGCAAGGTTTACGAAAGTACTTGCAGAGCACCTGCAACGTCCGAGCGAAAAGTAACTTATTAAAATCAAATGATAAAGGCTTCCAATTTGGAAGCCTTTTGTTTTAGGGAACAAGACTATATCTACAGCTTCTCTAACAGCTCAGGCATTACCACAAACAAATCGCCGACCAATCCATAATCTGCAATGTCAAAAATAGGCGCATCAGGATCGCTATTAATTGCAACAATCACCTTGGAATCTTTCATTCCCGCCAAATGCTGGATCGCGCCAGAAATTCCGACGGCAATGTATAACTCCGGTGCAACAATTTTGCCGGTTTGCCCGACTTGATGGTCATTAGACACATAGCCCGCATCGACCGCCGCTCGTGACGCCCCTACCGCTCCACCTAGCTTGTCAGCCAATTGTTCTACTAAAACAAACTTCTCTTTACTCCCGAATGCACGCCCCCCCGACACCACTACTCTAGCCACTGGCAATTCTGGTCGCTCACTTTCTGGCGTTTGTTGCGAAACAAACTCACTAAGTTTATTGATAATCACCGTGTCGACTTGAGTAAGCTTAGGGACAACTGGCGTGTCAGATAGCTCTGCGGCATCAAAAGCCGTACTTCTTATGGTCATCACTTTATAGGGATCATTCGACGTGACTCTCGCCAATGCATTTCCAGCATAAATTGGACGAATCACCGTATCGATAGACTCGATTGTCATCACGTCAGAAAGTTGACCAACATTAAGCAACGCCGCCACACGAGGCATCACATTCTTACCAAATGTACTGGCAGGAGAAAGAATGTGTGAGTAGTTTTTGGCTACTTGTGAGATCAAAGGTGCGATATTTTCCGCTAATCCATGTTCATATCCCTTCGCATCAACCCAGATAATTTCTGCAACACCTTGAACACAATTCAACTCATCCAAAACTGATTGGCACTGATAACCAATAAGCAACACAGAAACAGGAAGCGATTTATCATCATCCTTAATCTCAAATGCCGCTTTAATTGCACACAGCGTCCCTACAGCCAACGATTGGTTGTCATGCTCTGCGAGCACAAGTGTTGCTAATGGTCGGTCTTCCATGGTCATGCCTCATATAACACGTCAGCTCCATTACTTGAGCTTAGTCCACTTCACGTTAACGTCAACTGAGCTATAGTTTTCTGTATAGAAACCAAAACCTGTCACGCAGATGACGATAATAGAAAGGAAGCATAAAGATGGAACGAGAATGCATGGAGTTTGATGTCGTGATCGTGGGGGCCGGACCCGCAGGCTTAAGCGCCGCTTGTCGGCTAGCTCAACTCAACCAAGACAGTGAAGGTGACGCACTTTCAATTTGCGTTGTAGAAAAAGGCTCAGAAGTGGGCGCACATATTTTATCTGGCGCTGTTTTTGAAACTAGTGCCTTAGATGAGCTTTTCCCCGACTGGAAAGAAATGGAGGCCCCGCTAGCAGCCTCGGTTCAACGAGATAATTTCCTTTATCTTACTACTGAACAAAACCATATTCGAGTTCCTCACATCCTTACACCGCGTCCAATGATAAATGGCGAGAATAATTACGTAATTAGCCTTGCCAACCTTTGCCGTTGGCTCGCTAACCAAGCAGAAAATCTTGGGGTGGAAGTTTTTCCGGGCTTTGCCGCTGCAAGCATCAATTATGATCAGACTGGCGCCGTGACAGGCATTAACACGAGCGATATGGGACTAGATAAGAACGGCCAGGCCAAACCTAACTTTGAACCAGGTATCGAGCTAAGGGCAAAATACACCCTTTTTGCTGAAGGTTGTCGCGGACATCTGGGTAAAGAACTTATTCAAAGGTTCGACCTAGACGCAGGAAAGCAACCACAGCACTACGCGCTTGGCCTAAAAGAGATATGGGAGTTACCCACTGACAGTAAGGATGTATCTGGCAGTGTTATCCATTCCGCTGGCTGGCCCTTGAGTGAAACAAATACCACAGGCGGCGGTTTTCTCTATCACATGGAGAACAACCAAATCGCCGTCGGGCTTATTGTCGACTTGAATTACAGCAATCCTTACTTGAGTCCGTTTGACGAATTTCAACGCTTTAAGCACCATCCTGCTATTGAAACACATTTGAAAGGTGCTCAGCGCATCGCTTACGGCGCAAGAGCCATTGCGAAAGGTGGGCTTTCCTCTCTGCCGAGACAGCAATTCCCTGGCGGTTTATTGATTGGTTGTGATGCGGGGACTTTGAACGTCGCAAAAATTAAAGGCAGCCACACAGCAATGAAATCCGGAATCATTGCAGCAGAAGCGGTACATACGGCCCGACAAACTGGAGCTTCTGAGCCAGACTACCAGTCGTTGTTTGAATCATCATGGTTGTATGACGAACTCGCCGAAACGCGTAACTTTGGCGCGAACATTCATAAGTTGGGCAGCATACTTGGCGGTGCTCTTTCGACTTTTGAACACAACCTGTGGCAACCACTGGTTAAGAAGCCGTTACCTTGGTCTATCAAGGACTATTCGCACGATCATGAGCAGTTAAAACCTAAACAAGAGTGCCACCCAATTGCATACCCAAAACCAGATGGTGAAATCAGTTTTGATAAGCCTTCGTCGGTATTTTTGTCGGGAACACAGCACGAAGAGAATCAACCTTGTCACCTTGTTCTGACTTACCCTCACATTCCAATTGATGTGAATTTAGGTATGTATGACGAACCAAGTCAGCGCTATTGCCCCGCTGGGGTTTATGAAGTGGTGGAAGTGAACAATAAGTTGAAGTTTCAGATAAATGCCGCCAACTGTGTGCATTGCAAAACCTGTGACATCAAAGATCCTTCACAAAACATCACATGGAAAGCACCAGAAGGCGGCGGTGGACCGAGCTATCAAAACATGTAGATACGTTAGTATGTTGACGATCTAACAAATGGATAAACAAACCGATTGGCAGAGCCTCATTACTCCTGCCAATCGGCAAAATGATCAAGCAAGAAGTCGATAGCCAATCGCGCTCGTAGTGGCAGAAAGTGACGATTCTGATAAACAATCCAGCTGCTGTTGCCACTTCCCCAATAGGGCTCTAGGATTGGCACCAAACGACCAGACGAAATAGCATCGTTGAAACTGCTCTTCGGTAAGTACGCCACACCTAATCCTTCTGCACAGGCTTGCAAGACCGTGTGTGCGTTATTGCTCTTCCATCTGCCCTGCACTTTTACGCCATCTAAAGGCTTGCCGTCTTTTTCAAACAACCAAACGTCTTTGTTGGCAATAATGCAGCTATGACGCTTGAGTTGCTCGGGGTGCGTTGGCAAACCATGTTCATCGAGATAACGCTGACTGGCTGCCGCTGCCATGGGACGATCCACCAGCTTTCTCGCAACCAAGCCTGAATCACTCAACCTTCCGTAACGAATAGCGAAATCGAAGCCATCTTCAATAAAGTTGACCATGCTGGTGTTGAAGTTGATTTCTACCGTGAGATTAGGATGTTGCTTGGCAAACGCCATCAAGGCAGGCGCTACATGGTTCTCAGAAAACGCACCAGCGGCGCTCACGCGTAACGTACCACTCAGTTGAGTTTGCTGCGTGGTGAGCTGTTCATTCGCTTGCTGAAGCCCAATCACCAACTCTTTACACTGCTGATAATACGCTTGCCCTGCTTCCGTTAGACTCACCATTCTTGTCGAACGTGCTAACAAGGCGACACCTAATCGCTCTTCTAACCTTGTGACTTGACGACTGACATGACTGGTACTGCAACCTAACTGTTTTGCCGCTGCAGAAAACCCTAAGCTCTCAGCAACCGTAACAAACTCATTGATACCTTCAAAACTGTCCATACTTACCTTTGCTATATAGCAATAATGTTTTGCCAATTAATCGTATTATCACTTATTTGTTTAGCAATTAGTATGAAGGTGTTCAACAAATACACGTAAGCCAAAAAGGAAACCATCATGAAGAAAGTACTCATCATTGTGACGAACCATGCGACCCTTGGTGAAACTGACCAAGCAAACGGAACTTACGCGCCAGAGCTCACTCATGCCCTTAGCGAACTACTGGGTGCAGGCTTCGATTACGACATTGCCTCTATCAAAGGCGGGCAAGCACCACTGTACGGAACCGACATCGAAGGTGACGCAATAAACGAGAAAATCTTGGCGGATGATGATTTCCAGAACCGCATCAACAACACGATTCCAGTGTCACAAATCAACGGTGACAACTATGATGCGATCTTCTATCCGGGTGGTTTTGGTCTTCTTTCAGACCTAGCGAGCAACGAAGATTTTGCCAAGATTTCTGCAAAACACTATGAAGATGGCGGTATTGTTGCAGCAGTTTGTCATGGCCCGGGCGCTCTTCTTCCTATCACGCTTAGCAATGGCGAAAAGCTGCTTGCGTCTAAATCAGTAACAGGTTTCACTCGCGAAGAAGAGATCGACTTCGGCACCATCAACGATATCCCATTCCTATTGGAAGAATCTCTTGCACGCAGCGCAGCACGCTACTCTAAAGTGCAACCATGGCAAGAGTTTGTAATTGTGGATGATCGTGTCATCACAGGTCAAAACCCAACGAGCGCACACGGCGTAGGCAGAGCGATTGTTGAACACCTAGCTTAAACGCGCCGGAAACTACAACTATCCTAGAAGAGGAAAGCGTGCTTTGTCATGCTTTCCCTTGCTACAGGCGATCGCAAGATGCGCTTATACTTCTTCCCCTGCCTCGTCCTCTTCTACGATATCCGTTTCTTGGCTCGCCTCTTCCAACCATTGCTGTAAAGATTCACTTGCTAGCACCTTCTGTTGGTAAGCTTTGGCACCTTCGGATAACTCGATACCGTAAGTTTGGAAACGCAATGCCACAGGTGCATACATAGCATCAGCTATCGACCATTCTCCAAATAGCCAACCGTTGGGATACAGCTTGGCTTGTTCTGCCCAAATAGCGTCAATGCGAGCAATATCTTTACGTGCTCCCTCCGTTAGATCGACTTTTCTGCGTGCGCGGATGTTCATTGGGAGTTCGCTTCTTAAGTTAAAGAAACCCGAATGCATTTCTGATGCGATGGCGCGTGCTTTAGCCCGTTCCGCAGACTTACTTGGCCATGCTTTGCCTTGTAAGTATTGCTCGTTAACGTATTCCAAAATAGCTAATGAATCCCACACGGTTGCGTCATCATCCACTAAGGTAGGGACTTTCACGGTTGGTGTAATACCTTCCAAGGTCTTATAAAAATCTTCCGTGAATAATTTGAGCTTGGTGACTTCGACATCCAGTTTGAATTGAGAAAAGATCAGCCATGCGCGCAGTGACCAGCTTGAGTAGTTTTGGTTAGCAATAAACAGTTTCATGACGCCTCCATGCGGTTTGTGTTTTGAGTACCCATTCACAATATCTGATTGTATTTAAGGGGACTAACGGATAGTTTTGATGGAACACTTCAACAAAAACGATGGATGAGTTTTAGATATGGATATCGATGCGTTACGCAGCTTTCTGGCTTTTGTCGAAACGGGAAGTTTCACTCGTGCAGCCAAGCAGATCAATCGCACCCAATCCGCATTCAGTGCGCAAATGCGTAAGCTAGAAGACGAACTCAGCGTCAGTTTGTTTGAAAAAGAAGGTCGCAATCTTGTCTTAAGTGAAGCGGGATTAGCACTACGCTCTCACGCAGAGCAATTGGTTAGCTTGCACAATCAAGCACTGAAACAAGTGAGGCGCTATGAAAACAAGCGCCCTCTTCGCTTAGGTTGCCCTGAGGATTACAATGACAATATCTTGCCTAAAGTCATCCGCGTATTACAGCAATCTGAGCCCACATGTTCAATTCAAGTCTTCAGTGAGCCAAGCATCACCTTGAGAGAGAAACTAGATGAAGGAAAGCTAGACGCCGCTATTGTGACAAGAGCACCGGATAGTGAAGAAGGTTATTGGCTAGCGAGCGACAAAGGCGTGTGGATTGCTCATCCTGATTTTGACATTGAGAACGCCCAACCTCTCCCTCTCGCCCTATTCCAAACCGACTGTAAATACCATGCGGCAGCAGTAGACGGATTAACCAAACGTGGTACTCCTTATCAACTACTGGCATGTTGCAATACAGCTTCTGCACAACGAGCAATTGTACGTTCAGGCATGGCTATCGGTGCGATGGGCAGTATTAGCGTTAGCGAGGATCTTAAGATCTTAGACGATATGCCATCGCTACCTTCCGTGGATATCGTTTTGGTCACGGGCGTCGAGCCTCATCCGATACTGGATAAAGAATGCTTGGCGCAATTGGTTGAGTTAATGGCTTAACCGGATTAGCTAGCCAATCACAAAGTTAAATTGGCCAGTTAATCGCCCGTCGGTTCGTATGGTTTCAAACTGTAGATAATCTCGGGCTTTGCCACCCCACCATTCATCACCAGTATTGCCTTTTAAGTACAACTGAGTGGTCAGAAGCTCTTGGTTATCCCGCCACAACTTAACGTGAATGTGCGGTGGACGAGAGGCATAAGGCACGGGGTACAAAGTCTGGAATAAGTAGCGACCATCCGATTGAGTTTCTACCGCGCCAAAACCTGCAAAGTGAGCATCAAACTTATCATTATTTGGCTGCTTAGGATGATCGTAAATCCCCTGCCCATCGCATTGCCAGATTTCTACTTTGATACCCGAGACAGGGTTTCCCGATGTATCTACGACTTTACCTTGCAACACGATAGCTTCACCGACCAAACCTTCTGTTTGCAGAATCAAGTTTTGACGAAGAGGAATGTTCACTACTGGATAAAATGGCCCTTCAGTTTGTGCTGGCGTTGGCCGCATTGGTGTTTTCGCTTTTAAAGAGGGTACGAACAACAATGTCCACAGCGCTAAAAAGTGTCTTCTTTCCATGGTGCCACCAATGCAATTACGTTGAATTAAGTTTGGTGGAACTTGAGGGATTTGCCATAACGAATATAAAAAATGCCCCTGCAAGAGAGTCATTTGCAGAGGCACTGTGAAACTAAGTGATGAGTGTTGATTGAAGGTTTATGCGGCTTCGAACGCCAATGCTTTCTTCTCTACCTGACGGAAAATGAGAGTCAGCACACCATTTACCGTTAAATAAAATGCGCCTGCAATACCAAATACCGTCAACGTGTCGTAGGTTTGTGCGTTAATGCGTTGCGCGTAGCCCATCAGATCCATGATCGTAATCGTGCTTGCTAGTGACGTACCTTTGAAGACCAAAATCACTTCGTTCGAGTAAGCCGGAACCGCACGACGAATAGCGTATGGCAGCAGCACTTTTAGTGTTGCGGTTTTGTTCATACCTAATGCACGACACGCTTGCCATTGACCAGAAGGAATCGCGTTAAACGCTCCTTTGAACAACTGAGTGCTGTATGCAGCGGTATTGAGTGCTAGCGCTAACATCGCACAGAACCAAGGTTGGCTTAACCATGTCCAGAATACACTTTCTCTTACGGCATCAAACTGACCCGGACCGTAGTACACCAAGAAGATCTGTACCAGCAAAGGCGTACCTGTGAACAAGGTGATGATGCCACGACTTACCCAATGCAAACCCGGAGTACGTAGGATCAGAGTCAGCGTCATCATCAGAGCTAAAAGACAGCCCACAACCAAGGAAGCGGCGGTCAATTGGAGGCTAGTGCCTAAGCCATCCAGCATTTGCCAAACGTGTTGTTCGTTCATGCGGTCGCCTCCTGTCCCATGCTCATGCCTTGAATTGAGAACTTCTTATCAATCAGTTTGACGGCACGTTGTGTAATCAAAGTAATGCCTAGGTAAATCACCGCAGCGGTTGCGTACCATGTAAACGCTTCATGCGTCGCTGCAGATGTTAGCTGCGCTTGTTTCAACAAATCCGTCACGCCGATCAGTGATACAAGCGCGGTGTCTTTCAGCAGAACTAACCATTGGTTAGTTAAACCTGGTAGTGCGTGTCTTACTGCTTGTGGTAAAACAATGCGAACGAAAGCGTGTGCTTGACTGATGCCGAGTGCACTTGCTGCTTCTCTCTGCCCTCTTCCAACGGCTTTTAATGCGCCACGTAGAGTTTGAGAAGCGTAGGAAGCGAAGATCAATGACAACGCCACCACGCCAGACAAGAACGGGCTAACTTCAATAAAGTCGCCGGTGATTAAAAACAGAACCTGCGTCGAACCAAAATAGATGAACAACACGACAAGGATTTCTGGCAAGCCACGTACAATCGTCACAAACGCCGTCATTGGCCATTTAACGAAAACGCGGCGAGACATTTCACCACTGGCGAATACCACTGCCAGAATCAAACCGACTAAGAGGCTTGTGAAGGCTAGCTGGACAGTCATCCAACTAGCTTGAACAAGCGATAAAGAGTAACCCGTTAGTGCCATATTACTTACCGAAGTATTTGTTGTAGATTACGTCGTATTCGCCGTTTGCTTTCACTGTTTTCAGTGCTGTGTTCAGCTTGTTCACTAGCTCGTCGTTACCTTTATTTACTGCGATACCGAAACCGTTACCGAAGTATTTAGGGTTAGTGATGTGCTCACCCACGTAAGCTAGGTTGTCTTCTTTCTTGAACCATTCTGCTACGACTGCTGTGTCACCGAATACAGAATCAATACGGCCATTCTTCATATCGATGAATGCGTCTTGGTAGCTTGAGTAAGGAACCGCTGTTACGCCAGGCATTTGCTCAATCAGGTAGCTTTGGTGTGTTGAACCGTTTTGAACACCAACACGCTTACCTTCTAGTGCTTTTTGATCGGCCACTTTTTCTTTGATAGAAACAAACGCTGCTGAGTTGTCATAGTATGCATTCGTGAAATTCACTTGCTCCAAACGCGCCTCAGTAATGTCCATTGCAGAGATTGCCGCATCGTAGCGCTTGAATTTTAATGCTGGGATCAGGCTGTCAAAAGATTGGTTGTGGAAGGTGCATTTTGCTTCGATTTCTTTACATAGTGCATTCGCCAGATCCACATCAAAACCTTGGATTTGGTTGTTTTCATCCATGTATTCGAACGGTGCGTACGTCGCTTCCATCGCGAATTTGATCTCTTCTTGTGCTGCTGCGTTTGCTGCCATAGTTGCAGAAGAAAGGCCGATTAGTGAAGCTAGTAGAATCTTTTTCATTGCAATACTCCGTGTGTACTTAGTGGGCTGACACTCGCAATGACAGCCGAGCTTATCTGTTAAATAGACTGAACTTTAAAAACGTGATTTAGTGATTTAAGTAGTCAGCAAACTGGGCGGTTTGCGGGTTAGAAAACGAATCATTTGTGCCGTGCTCAACGATGTGTCCTTTTTCTAAATACAGTACGTGGCTAGCGATTTTCTTGGCGAAATCCACTTCGTGCGTCACAACTACTTGTGTAATTCCGGTTTCGCTTAAATCTTTAATAATCTTAACGACTTGGTTAGTAATTTCCGGATCAAGCGCAGCGGTCGGTTCATCAAAAAGCAAGACTTCCGGTTTCATCATCAATGCACGAGCAATCGCCACACGTTGTTGCTGACCACCAGAAAGTTGCATCGGCCATGCATCCGCTTTGTCTGCCAAATGCAGCGTCGCAAGAATTTGCATTGCCTGCTTCTTCGCTTCGTCTTTATCCATGCCAGCGACTTTTACCGGAGCCTCAATCAGGTTCTCCATCACTGTCATATGCGGCCATAGGTTGTACTGTTGGAACACCATGCCCACTTTACGACGAAGCGCTAAACCTTGCTTCTCTTTGATTTCAGTTGAAAAGTCGAATGCGTCATTAGCGATGTTTAACTGGCCGTTATCCGCTCCTTCAAGAAGGTTAAGAACACGTAGTAGAGAGCTCTTCCCTGCACCACTCGGACCGAGTAACACCAGTGTTTCGCCGCTTTCACACTTAAAGCTGACATCGTGAAGCACTTGTGTCTCACCGTAGGATTTATTGATTCCGCTTACCTGAATAGTCATGCTGACATACCGCATTAATTGTCACTTGGCATTTATATTACTCAAAAGGATTTTTTATGCAATAAAAATGTATAAAAATTAATTTCGTTAAATTTTTGTATGATAAGCAATCAATACAACAGAGAATATGACTGGTTTAATCAGTTGGTTTTAACTGAAATTGTTGATGAAAATCCAACAATATGATGGCAATCGAAACAAGGTTAAAATTCTGGTTACTTTTGTGCTTGTGTAGATGGAATTTTGAGTCTTTGAGCGTACTACACCCGACGCAGACCTTCTCATTTTTGCCGGGCTCCCCTCGATTTCCGGTAAAGCCTTCTATCGGCGGGTTCCTGATTAGGACTTTGTGAATGGACTATAATTTCTCTTTGTATTCTGGCCCTTAATTCGAGTCATCTAAGTATGAGTGAGATAACCCCATGTTGAAGTCGCATTGTTTTTCTCTCATTGCACTTGCTTCTCTGAGCTTACTTTCTATACCCAGCGTTTGGAGTAGAACAGCAATCGTGTTACCTGGATTGCATGAACAGGGTATTGATCTTCAAGATAAGCCTATATCTGCTGCCGCTGCACTTGAATGGGAGTTGGATAATGCCGATATCGTGTTTGGAGCTTACAAAGATAAGAGTGATAACGAGCGTGTAAAAGCGCTTGGTTACATGTACAACCAAAAGCTGGAACTTAACTCAGGTTGGCTGGAAAACGATATACGTAACCAAGCAGAACTGAATGGAATTGACTACGAAGATTTCTTTCTCCACTTTTCTGAAGACACTATCCTAGCTGAAGTCGACTCAAGCCATGGTGAAAATACCTTACTCAATCGAAAACCGATGATCGTTGGCTATACCGCCAGCGCTGACCACGCCGGCTTTTGGCTATATCAACCACCGCCATGGGATGCTGATGTATTTGGCCAGGCGAATAATGGTGGAGCCCTCTATGTCTATCACTCAGAGAAGTTCGACCGCTTAGCCTTTACGTTCTCTCAGTTTGCTCAAGGCGGCAGCTTCACGATTGAATACCCTTCTGCTATCGACTCGTTTGGTCGGGTAACAGAATGGAAACGCTTCGCGATTAAAAAAGACAAAACTGAGAACATGACTAAAAACCAAACAGTAAACTGGTCTGTTCCTTCGGATTGGGTTCGCGCTACAACGCATGATGGTAGCGGAAAAACTTATGGTGGCGGTCAGTACTTTGGCTCCACCTTTTTACGCGACGGCGGCCGCCTTTACTTTGCGAAAATTACTTGGCATGACGGCAACATAGAAAACCGCCCACGTCTCGAAAACATTCAACTCAAAAATAGCTTCCCTGCCGTCAATATCTCAGGAGCACCAACGGAGACACCGGAAGGTCAAACCATTCAACGCTGGCGTAAAATTCGTGGCTTCGACAAATCTGCAGATCGAAACCAAGACAATTATCTTTCTTGGAATGAATACAAAAACCGTTCGAATAAGAATGCAACGGCCCGATTTCGTTGGGAGTCACGGGTTATTCCATTTGGTCGTATGTGGAATCAAACCTCTTCTTGGGCATTGACCAATCTCGGTAATCCCGTTTTTACCAATACAATGCGCCACTATTACCAAGCTGAATGGGCGAAACAAGGTTTAAATGGTGCGTACAACGACGATACGAATAAGTTACTCGGTGCAAATCAGTTCTACATATATTCCGGAGGCACAGTGGATGAACTTGGTTTGGTGGCGGGTAGCCAAGCTGCTGACGATGCTTACAAAGCGCAATTCTCGGCGTTCTTGAATAAACTGGCAACGCTGGATGAAGATGCGTTAATTGGCCTCAACATAGGTACGGCAAACTTATTCGGTCGTAATGGGCAAAACCACTTGGTTAACGCTGGCTCCTTGTACTTGCGCGAGCACTACCTTTTCCCTGCTACCGGCTTTAGTGGCTATGCTGGCTTGGCTAAATTTTGGGATAACTCTGCACTCGCCAAAGCGGGTCAGAAAGTGATTTATCAAGCGACCACGCGTTATGGTCGAGTTCAATACTTTGGCAACACTGAGGATAACTGGAAACAGGACCAATACTCTGCACTAGCGGTGTTCTACTTAAACTATCACCCTGAGCGCATTTACTTTAATCAGTGGAACAATGGCTACTTATATGGAAGTGATAACACAACAAGTGACAACTTCTGGAAGGCAGGCGTACCAAAGAATATTGCTTATCAACCTAGCTCCTTGCTTGCCGTTGATTTGGGAGAGCCTGCCAATCAAATACCAGAGGGATATCAGGCGACTCCGCTAATGATGTCCACCAGCACGCCCTATTCCGCCGATTACACGGTGATTGGAGATGCTTCTATGAGCAAAGTGGCTCACCCTGACTTGCCTAATGGCGCTATCGATTTGTTACCAACCCATACTTACTTTGCGTATCACTCAGACGATACGGTAGTGATGCATGGCCCTACAGAGATGGTGTTAGCCCGCGAATTCACCAAAGGCCGAGTGCTGTATTGGACTGATTTCTTTGGCAAAAATATCGATTACTTCTCCTCACCGAAGATAACTATCGCACTTCCAGAGCCTATGCGACCTGTAGATCAAGACGGTAACATCGGCGACTATGTTTCTCATATTGAGATTGGCGGCTACGAAGGAGTGTTCTTGCTGTATTAACTCCCTTTCAACACGCCTCACCAAACGCTTCATAAATCACCGTTTTTATGCTTAACGTCACTGAAAAAAACTTGTTCACTGAATCTTTATAAACCGATGTATATACTGAAGTAAATGACAACGACAAGGAAATTCAGTCACATGAAGACGACACCTTCAATGCTCTCTGTTCTGCTGCTATCAGCATTATCTACTCATGCAAATGCGGACGAATGCGGAAAAATAACCATCGCAGACATGAATTGGAATTCGGCCAGCTTAATGGCGCACATCGACCAATTTGTCTTAAATGAAGGCTACCAGTGCGATGCGGAATTGATCCCTGGTGATAGCGTTCCTACAGGCACCTCTATGATTGAAAAGGGACAGCCTGACGTTGCGCCAGAGTTATGGACAAACGGTATTAAAGAAGCACTTGATAAAGGGATTGCGGATAAACGCTTGCGCATCGCTAGTGAATCGCTTGTCAATGGTGGTGAAGAAGGGTTTTGGGTTCCCGCCTATCTGGTAAAACAGTATCCAGAACTCGCGACGATAGAAGGCGTCATCAAGCACGCCAAACTATTTGAACACCCAGAGGATGATGACAAGTTCGCGTTTTATAGCTGCCCTGCTGGTTGGACATGCCAAATCACCTCCGGTCACTTGTTTAATGCATTAGGGTTAAGTGAGCACGGCTTTGAGATGGTTGACCCAGGATCTGGCGCAGCATTAGCTGGCACCATCGCCAAAGCCTATGATCGCAAAATGCCTTGGTTTGGTTACTACTGGTCACCGACCCCCGTATTGGGCAAGTATGATATGGTCAAAGTGGATTTTGGTAGCGGAACAGATTTAGAAGAGTATCGCAACTGTACCACTCAGCCTGATTGCGCTTCACCAAAAGTAACAATGTACCCACCTTCTCCAGTTCGCACAGTAACAACTGAGGCGTTTGCGAGCAAAGAACCCCAAGCATTCGCGTACTTGCAGAAACGCGGATTTACCAACGAGCAAATGAGTGAAATGCTGGCCTGGATGGAAGATAACTACGCGGACGGTGAAGAAGCGATGTTTTACTTCTTTAATACCTACCCTGACTTGTGGAAAGGCTGGGTATCTGAAGACGTCGCGGTGAGAATCGAAAAAGCGCTTTGATGATTAATACTTAAAGTGCCACAAATCATTTAACCTCCCATACCGTTTGAATAAACGGCATGGGAGACTCGTCAACGACTCGTTAATACATGGTGTGACCATTCAATGTTTCTTTAGGAATCTCTTGCAGAGCGTCCCAATGTTCAACAATCTTCCCATTATGATCAAAACGAAAGAAATCCATCGTCACGTATTCAATATCATTAGGCCATGTTTGGTGAGTGTGTAGTGCCACCAAGTTCCCTTCAGCAATGGCTCGCACAAACGTAATGTCTTTATTGGGATACTCATTTTGCATCCGCTCAAAATACTCGATAAAAGCCTCGGGGCCATTTCCAACTAATGGATTATGCTGGATGTACTCATCGCCAACATAGTCTTCAACCGCTTTTCTTGGATTACCTCGATAGGCGGTTTCGTAAAACGCAATGGCATTTCTTTTATTCTCTTGCAGATCCATTTTTCTTACCTGTGTTGCTCCATCTTGCGGATAACGGTAATCATAGTCTTTGAACTTCAGAAGTGACCAAACTTCGCGCACAAAAAAGGCCGCTAAAGAGCAGCCTTCATCACTTCTACTTGGAATCATCGCCTTTCATCGCTTAAACCACACCGCCAGCACCGAGCATAGAACGCTCACTGTTCTCCACCAGCAACGCGGTTGCGGTTTGTTTCAGTGTTTCCCATTCTTGGTCTTCGACAAAGATACCATTTTGCCAAGAAGCTTGTTGCGTGCGGCTTAACTCATCACCTTCAATGTGGGTGGTATACCCTTGTGCACTTTTCTCGATATCGAAATCGTTCACGGAGAGCTCGATAACCATACTATGCAAATCCGTATCATGCCCATCAAACTGATCCGAGAAAAAGACTTCTGGCGCGATTCGTCCACGGTTTAACACATAAAGCGTTCGCTTGGGACTAGAGCCATTGACCCATTGTGCACGGCACGCAATGCCTTTTGCAGAGAGCTTCAACAACTCACTAAAACCTAGCCAACGGTTATGGCACTGCGTCAACGTGATAGCAATCGACTTACGGTTAATCATTTTCTCAAGTGCGAAATCCAACACAGCGGGTAAATGACACGCTACACTCCCGTTGTGCAGTTCTACCTCTATGTTTGACGGCGTACTGTTGGTCACCGATACGGCGCAGTCTGAATCTAACCCAAGAAACAGACTGGCGTTATTAAAATGACGAACTCCATGTAAGCCAACCATTTGCAAGTCCGCCACCATGTTCGCAATGACATCCGCCTCACCACAGTGACGGCGCATGCCAAGAAATGCCTTATTAACCGCGGCCACCAATTCGTTGTGAGAGACGATCATAATGCAAATCCTCCACTGATTTTTTGATTATCACTTTGCGCAATTTCGTCACGTGGCGGCATGCTAGGGAAAATCCATGTGTCTGCCAGTTTAGGATCGTGAATTTCATCTAACAACGGCGCACCTTGGAAGAAAGTTACTCGAACCCAACGATCCGAGCGCGGATCAAACTTAGTCGCGCCAAAGATCGCCAATTTACAGCGCAGTAAGTGCATTGGTAACGCATCTTTACGCAGCACATTCATTTGAATATCCCCCATCGCACGGTTGCCTAGCGTCCATACGCGACGTGTGATCGAACGATAAGCCGGTTTTTGCAATAGAAACTCTGCTACGGACATTTCTACATCACAGTCAAGCAAGGCCTGGTACAAGCGATTCACTTGTCTGCCGATATCAAGCGGCAGTTCTTTTTCTTCTCCAGCCTCTTCCCCGCGAACACCAAGCCTTGGCTCTTCTTTATCTTGTGAGCGATACCAGAACCAGTAGTTGTTCTCGGCTAGTGAGTAATCCGCATCAATCGCCCAGCGGTACTTGCTTTGCAACACTTCCAGTAAATCTTGGATCTTTTTCCCGCCCGGAATAGATAACGTTTCATCCGTATTCATTTGGCTAGCAAATTCATCCACTAAAGATGGGTAGAGTTCGATCAAGCAAGAGGTGAGGATTTCTTGGGCTTCCACACTCATTGTTTTCTTATGCTCGACCAAACTCGCCCAGTTCGGATGTAATGCCATTAACGTTGTTAGCTTCGATAGCAGTTGTTTGATGTCTGCTATCGCTTGATGATTGAGCCTGTCTTGATGTTCATTGATGGTGATGACTTGCTCTAAATGACGCTGTGCTTTTTGTAGTAATCCTTGCAAAGGAGCATGGAATGAAGCTTCACATGGCATCGCAAAGACTCGCGCTACCGCACGTTCGCGAGAGGTCATCCATTGGTCAACGATGCACGGGTGATTAATCAAGTATGGAGCCATGCCTAAGCCAGTCGCATTGCCGACACCAAGGTAGCGCTGCAAGCCACGATGCAAAGCCACCGCGTTGTCGCCACCTTGTTGAAGTGCCAGATAGTGCACCCAATCTAGGCTGAATTCACGCAACATATATACGGCACACATTTGCGCACTAAAAGACTGGCTGAAATCTGAGTTGTTCTCTAACAGTTTGAAATCGGCGATACCAAACTTTCCGTTACCATAAACTGCTGTGGTACGCAGGATATAACCCACTTCCGCTAACTCTTTCGGCTCAGGCTGCTCGCCTTGAGAAAGTGCGCTAACAATGTGCTCAAACACGCGCACACTTTTATTTGCGCGAGCAAGAACAAGTACGTTGTTTGGATTACGTCCCGCTTCTTGCAGCGGTACATTTTCTCGCAATCTTTCCAACAAAGTAACATCAACATCGCCTTGAACCAGTGCAAATGTGACGTCCCACTTTTCAGCAATTACGCGATCATTACGCTCGTCGTCGGCAATTTCATCACAGAATACCACCAAATGATAAACGTGCTCTGGCGTGGTCAATTTGTAAATCACATGACCATAACCACGAGGACAAAGCTGCCACTCATGCTTGGTTACTTGCCAGTTTTGGCTTGCCATATTACGAATCAGACTGCGTACAAAGCTGATTCGGTTTTGGTGCATTGCGCCAAGCCTTTCGGCTGCCATGACAATCGCTGCATCGCGCATAGTTGCTTCCGTATAAGTAGAACGATGTGCATCCATTTTGCTCACCACCTATTTGTTATTGTAAGAATACTAGGGTTTGTGCGGATGCAGGAGGAAAACACCCGCACAAGCTCCACGTTGTTTGAATTAGATAATTGTTATAGCCCTTGCTCTTTCGCCATTTTGATTGCGATTTGCGGCGCATTCCAAAGTGACGGTAACAGAATCAACGAAACCGGAACCGCGGTAATCACAATGAAAGATTGCAGTGCAGAGATGCCACCAGAGCCAAGAGAAATCAGGATTAGTGCCGTCACACCCATCATTACGCCCCAAAAGGTACGGATGATCGCATTCGGCTCCGTTTCACCACTGATCACGACACTGATTGTGTAGGTCATTGAGTCGCCCGTCGTGACGATGAAGATCGTGGTTAAAATCAGAAATAGAATTGAAGTCAGCATTGGCATTGGTAGTTGCTGAGTCACCGCAAGCAAAGCACCTGGCAGGTTAAAGCCTTCGAACGCCGCACTCACGCTACCCGGTTCAGCAATTTCAAACGCAAGACCTGAGCCGCCCACAATCGTGAACCAAAAACAGGTGGTTAACGGAGCCACAATACTGATGGTGGAAATGACTTGTCGGATAGTTCGACCACGGGAAATACGCGCAATAAAAATTGCCATCATCGGACCATAACCAAGGAACCAGCCCCAGAAAAATACTGTCCACCAGCTTAGCCAACCTTCATCACCACGGTAGGTCGCCATTGGGATAAAGTTATCCAGCATGCTCCCTACACCTTGAATGTATCCGTTAAAGATAAAATTCGTAGGGCCAAAAAACAGGATGTAAACCATCAATGCCATTGCCAGAATCACGTTGTAACGACTAAGCAGTTGCATACCTCGGCTTAATCCACTGAGTGCTGACAAGGTGTAAAGAGCAATCGCAAACAAGATGATGATAAGCTGAGTGGTAAAGCCATCAGGAATATCAAACAGCGCATTTAACGCGTAGCTAACCTGCAAGCCTAGAAACCCAATGGGCCCGATGGTGCCCGCGGCTACCGCGATAATGCAGCACGCGTCAATCAATGCACCGAGTTGGCCTTTAAGTGCTCGTTCGCCCAAGACTGGGTAAAGCAAAATACGGGGTTTTAGTGGTAAACCTTTGTCGTAATGTAGGTGCATCGCCACGATGGAAGTTAAGCTACCTACAATCGCCCAAGCTAGAAAGCCCCAGTGCATAAAGGATTGTGACAACGCATTCACCGCACCTTGCTGCGGGTTATCTTGCGCGCCGTACAAAGGGGGTGGGCTAACATAGTGTGCGATAGGCTCAGCCGCGGCCCAGAAAACACCACCACCAGCCAATAAGGTACAGAAAATAATCGCCATCCAGCGGAAAGAGTCCATTTCTGGTTTTGCAATCCCGCCCAACATCACCTTGCCTGTTCGCCCTGCAGCCAAGCCAAGACCAATAAGAAAAGTGAGAAGCAGCAGTAACTGCCAGTATGGACCAAACACCTGAACTGCCCAGCTAAAACCGGCGTTAACGATCGTAGATAACAGCTCGCCGTCATAAAGTGCAATAGCAACGAACAACGCGATGAAACCACCGCTATACCAAAAGGCCGGGTTATTCAGTCCTAATTTGTCCATCGTGTTTTCTGTTGTTGATGTGTTGTGTTTTACTTTTGACTTACCCGATGACACGCTCATCGTGGAAGCTTTCATGCTATTGGTTAAATCAGACATACTCTGGCTCCAGAGGTTCTTTGCAGCAGCCAAAGACTGGCTACAAATGTGAGTTTTACGCCTGCCGTATTGTTATTATGTGGGCAGGCGGTTCCTACTTTGGGGAATGCTATGAAATAGGCTCTAATCCTTCTTTAAGGAAGTTGAACCAGTTTTCACCCAATATTTTTCCAGCCTCAGATTCACTGAATCCGTGATCCATTAATCCGTTGTAGATGTTCTCCATCCCTGCGCTGCCGCAGAACCATGGCAGCGCATCTGGCCATCCCGAGTTACTTGCTGAACCTTCGCCGTAATCCATCGCTTTTGACCAACGCCCGTTGCGCATCCATTCCAACACTTGTTGCGGCTGATTTAGGCACAAATCGCTACCGATACCTAAATGGTCAACGCCAAACATGTCTGCGGTTTTCGCAACCATCTGGCAGAAATCATCCAACGTGCACTGGCTGCCATTTGGCAAATGGAACGGATATAAACTGAATCCAATCAAACCACCGCGCTCCGTCAGTGCTTTGATCACGGTATTAGACTTGTTGCGCAGTGCGTCATGCGCAAACGTCGGGTTAGCATGGCTGATACAAATTGGACGCGAAGAAAGATCGATGGCTTCCAACGTCGAACGCTCTGCACTGTGGGACATATCAATGATCATTCCGACTCGGTTCATCTCTTCAATCGCTTGCTTACCAAAGCGAGTTACGCCGGAATCGTTTTGTTCGTAACAACCTGTCGCCAGTAAGCTTTGGTTGTTGTAGGTCAGTTGCATGATCAGCAGGCCTTGGCGGCGCATCACTTCAATCAGACCAATTTCATCATCGATAGGTGAGCAATTTTGCGCGCCGAAGAAGATGCCGACTTTGCCTTCTGCTTTGGCTTTTTCTACATCTGCCATTGAATAAATAGGCATGATGAGGTCCGCATTTTGCTCGAAGCGCAAGTTCCACTCAGCAAAACGCGTTAAGGTTTCGCGCGCAGTTTCGTGGTAGACGATGGTGGCATGAACGGCGGTAATGCCACTCGCCTTAAGCGTTTGGAAATACTCTCGATCCCAATTGCAGTACTGCAATCCGTCAATCACAATCCGTTGTTGGTACATAACCACTCCTTAAACAATTTCTTAGCCTTTTCGTGCGGGCAATTGACACCATCAGTTACCCTGCCGATCTTAGTAAGGACGCTGATAAGCGGTTTTCACTACGGTGTAGAACTCTTTGGCGTACTGACCTTGCTCACGAGGACCAAAGCTAGACTCTTTACGGCCACCAAATGGAACGTGATAATCTGTACCCGCAGTTGGCAAGTTAACCATGACGCAGCCCGTTTGGACTTGCTGTTTGAAGATCGCGCTATTACGCAAGCTTTGCGTGATAATGCCGCCTGTCAGGCCAAAGCGCGTATCGTTCGCGACTGCAATTGCCTCATCCAGATCAGAAACGCGAATCACGCTCGCCATTGGCGCAAAGACTTCTTCTTGGTTCACTTCCCAGCCATTCTGTGTATTTAAAAACAGAGTTGGTGACATGTAGTAACCGTCATGCTCTAGGCTCAGACGCTCACCACCGAAAGCCAGCTCCGCGCCTGCTTGGCGTGCGTTTTCGATCCACTCAAAGTTCGCATTCAGTTGGTTACCATCAACCACTGGGCCCATGAACACGCCCTCTTCCAGTGCGTGACCCACTTTAAGTTCACTCATGCGTTTGATTAGCGCTTCAACATACGCGTCGTGAATTCCGTCCATAACCACAAGACGAGAAGACGCGGTGCACTTTTGACCTGCACCCGAGAATGAGCCTGCGATTGTCGCTTCGACAGCAATCTGAATGTCTGCATCATCTGCCACTACGAGCGCATTTTTGCTACCCATCTCTAGCTGACAACGCACAAAATTTGGTGCCGTTGCCGCTGCAACTTTACGGCCAGTGTCCACAGAACCAGTGAAGCTAACGCCGTTCACGTCCTTCGAATTGATAAGGGTATTACCGACTTGCGAACCGCTGCCCAAAACGAGGTTAAACGTGCCAGCAGGTAAACCTTGGCGATGGATAATCTCTGTCAGCGCAACGGCACTTGCTGGGGTTAGGTTGGCAGGCTTCCAGACGACGCTGTTGCCAAACGCAAGTGCTGGCGCGATTTTCCAAGCCGCTGTTGCTGTTGGGAAGTTCCAAGGAGAGATAATGGCGATAACGCCGACGGCTTCGCGAGTAACTTCAACGGAGACACCTGGACGGACGGAAGCAGCGCTATCGCCAATTTGACGCAGAACCTCAGCAGCAAAGTATTGGAAGAATTGGCCAGCACGGTATATCTCACCTCGACCTTCAGCAAATGGCTTACCTTCTTCACGCGAAAGCAAGGTGCCCAATTCGTCACATCGTGCAATGAGCTCATCACCAATCGCTTGTAGCACTGCTTGCTTGCGCTCGATTGGTGTTTTTTCCCACTCTGGCTGCGCTGATTTAGCCGCTTGAATCGCTTGCTCTACTTGCGACACATTCGCTTGTGCGAAATCGCCAATGTTTTCGCTGATATCAGAAGGGTTAATATTGGCGATGGTGTCCATGCCCGATTGCCATTCACCTGCTATATAGAGGGATTTTTCTGCTTGAACATTGTTAATAAAAGTCATGGTTCTTTCCTTGTTCTTCCGATTTGTGATGGCAAGCCACTCACTCACTGATCTCTAATTATTCTTATTGGATTTATTCTGGTTGGCTTGCCGACGCGTAGACAACAAACTCCACCAACATCTCTTCTCGCGCTAACCCTGCAACCACCATGGCGGCGCGATTTGGGTACGGCGCTTCAAAATATTCCGCGTACACTTGGTTAACGGTCTTTAAGTATTCTCTGTCAGTCACATAAATCAGGACCTGCAACACCGAGTCCAAAGACTCCCCTGCACACTCCAGGGTGTGAATGAGATTGTTAAAGGTTTGACGTGTTTGTGCTTCGATACCGCCTTCCACAACCGCGCCTGTGTCATCAATAGGAATTTGAGCCGTATACAGGGTTCCGTTGTTGACTATCGCCCATTCAAGCGGCGCTTTAGAAGCAAATAGACTGGTTTTAACTGGGTGTTTTTTAGTAGGAGTATTCACGTGCCTTTCAACCTTTGTAACAGCTTTGTTTCAATATGGTTAAATGATGCACATTGACAGGCGATAAATCTAACGGTAAATTTTTGACATTTGATAAATTAAACTTATCACTCTGTTTAAAATAACGTAAATAAAGGGATTAAGAGGCATTAGGGATGAGTATTAAGCTTCAACAATTAATGCATTTTGTGATGGTAGTCGAGGAAGGAGGCTTTCGAGCCGCTTCACATCGTGCAAATCGTTCTCAGGCGGCACTGTCAACATCGATAAAAGAGCTTGAAAAAATTCTAGGGCAAACGCTGTTTGAACCCGGAAACAAAACCAAATTGACCCCGTTTGGTGAAATTTGTCTTCCCAAAGTGGTTCAGTTTCTCAATATCTACAGTGCACTAGACAACGATCTCAAAGCAGCCGCTGCCGGACAGCAAGGGAGAGTGCGAATTGCGAGCGTTCCTTCTGTTGCAGCGAAGCTCATTCCTAGCGTGTTGGGCGCCTTTTGCGAACAGTATCCAAATGTAGAAGTAAGCTTGATAGACGATAATGCCGCTGGCGTCGAGGCTCGCCTACTCTCCGGTGAAGTCGACTTAGCGCTCGGTAACCCCTCTCACCTCGATGAGGGCGGCATTGACTTTACACCGCTGTTAGCCGATCCAATAGGCGTGGTGTGTTTAAAGGACAACCCTATTGCGAGTCATCCAGAAGGAATCGAGTGGCAAACTTTGTTGGAACAACCCTTTATCCGTAACGGCACTTGTACACTTCTCGATCCAACCCCAGCAAGAGCTCTGAGTCAGCAAGCGCTCTATTCGGTCGAAAATATTACTTCGCTGTTTTCTGTCTTAGAACTTGGGATTGGTGTCACGACCCTACCGAAGCTTGCTTTCCCAACCAATGAAACACGCTTGGTTTGGATTCCGCTTATCGATCCACCACTTGAAAGGCAAATTGGTATATTTACGTTAACCGATCGCACGATCTCGCCTCAAGCTAAAGCATTTCACGATCTTTGTGTGCATTATTTAAACTATCAAAAAGAAGATAAATAATGGTTCGATTAACATGCGGATAATTGAAAGCCTCCATATTCAGAGTGGAGGCTAATTTGTATTTGTGTAGTCGCTTCGTTTTATTTTTTGCGACGATTTCGGTTCTTATACACCACGCAAAAGTTACCACGCTTGGTACGACACTTTGAGCAACGTTCGCAATCTACTGGTGCGCGATTGCCTTCTTTCCAACGTTTGATCAACTGCGGCTCAGCCAATAAAGGGCGTGACACAGCAAAAAATTGGATATCTGTGTTTTCTGCAATTTTCTCAATCGCATCAATGTCGCTCAGCCCGCCGACAGTAATCACCGGTATGCTAACATCCTGACTGATCACGTGACCATATTCGTGAAAGTAACCTTCTTCTTGTAGTGTGTAACCATCGAACGTTTGACCAACAAGTTCGTTTGCTTTGCCGTGAACATTGCCAGATACGATGATCGCATCAACGCCTACTTCTTCAAGTTTCTTACAGACGACGCGAGTTTCATCGAACGTTAAACCGCCGTCAAAGAACTCAGTTGCCGTCAGTTTAACGAGGATGGGAAATTCGCTTCCAACCAGCTTTCTGGTTTCAGAATAAATTTCTAAAAGAAAGCGCATGCGATTTTCTAAGCCACCACCATATTCGTCTTCGCGACGATTATAGTACGGGCTTAAAAACTGGTTAATTAAATAAGTGTGCGCCGCATGAATCTCTACGCCGTCAAAACCAGCGTCTTGAGCACGTTTGCTCGCCAATGCGAATGCCTTTACGATGTAGTCGATTTCGTCCTTTGTCATCGCTTTGCCTTGCGTATTTGTACCACGCTCAGGCACGTCACTCGGAGCGAAGATGACACGCTCACCGACGTTATGGGTGGTTTTGGTGCCACCGTAAGCAATTTGCATCACGATTTTAGAATCTTGTTGATGTACTAGCTCTGTTAGCTTTTTGTATTCTTCAATAAAAGAGTCGTTGTAGATCCCCATCATACCTGCGTTGGGTTTCTCTTCTTCAACGATATTGGCATAACCCGTAACAATAAGCCCAACTTCCCCTTTCGCAAGCGTTTCGTAAATATCGTAAAGCTTTGCCGTCATATGACCATCTTCGGTCGCCATGTTCTCCCACGTTGCGCTTCTCACAAAACGGTTCTTTAGGGTCATGTTGCCAATGCGGGCTTCGGAAAACAAAATGCTCAAAACCAGTCCTCTTAAAGTTGTCTTTATGTTTTATCTGTTCGCAAGTAAACAAGAACGAAAAAGGAACAGCGATACACGATGTATGGCTGTTCCTTCTCTGAATCCTTGAGACCTGCAAACTACAGGCGCACCTTAATGCCTCGGAGACGACAAAACTTTAATCTGGGTTAATGTTTAGTGAGTTTTTAGACTATGTAAAAGGATGATTCTTAATCGTGTTCATTTCACTGGAGTTAAGATGCTTCCTCACCCACTTTCAGTCGTAAAACTTGTGTATTTCGCTAGCTGGTGATTCAACTTAAACATTCGCATTGTTAGTTTGTATGCTGCTATGGGAACTAGCACTACCCCAAATGTTTACATTACAAACTATCGATATTGAATTCTCATATGGTAAGTAGAGTTATTGCGCTGTTTATACTTTTAGCTTAATCGTCGCTATCTCTTGGCATTATTACGCGTCAGCGGAAACGCGCGATCTACTATGTTTTACACACTGGTTGTTTTTGCTTTTAGATATGAATACGTGATAGTGAAGCTAGAGGAGGAACAGGAAAAACAGGGAAAACAAAGGACAATAGAAAGTTAAATGACCTTACTTCTAGGTAAGGTCATTCATGCATTCAGCAGCAAAAGATATTGGCGCTTAGCAAACGCTTAGGTTTGGTTGTTACAGAGCTAGAGGAATCAACTCGACACCAAGCACACCACTAATCCCCATCACCACTAGCAGTGAGACTTTAAACACCGACTTTGACCAAGCGATGTAGTTGTTGTCATCAATGCTGCGAAAGGTCACTTTCGTCCACATAAAGCAAACAACCGCTGCAACCGCTAAGTATTCATACCCGGCTTCACCTAGTAAAAATAACCCCAATGATGCTGCTCCAAAAGCCACGACATACGCTTTCATGTGTCGATGCGCTTTATGAATGCCTTCTTTAACTGGCAATACGGGAATCCCGGCTTCTCGGTAGTCTTGCATGCGGAACATGGCAATGGCATACGAGTGCGGCATTTGCCAGAGACAGAACATGGTAAAGAGTAAAATCGCTTCCAAGCTAATGAAGTTTGTTACCGCTAAGTAACCCACCAATGGCGGAACTGCGCCTGAGATACTTCCCACTAAGGTCCCATACACCGAGTTACGTTTGTACCACATCGTGTAAAAGAACACGTAATACACGTAGCCAAGCAACACGACGACAGCGGATAGTGGGTTCACTTGGATAAATAACAGTGCGGTTCCTACCAGCAATAAAGCAAGTGCATAAACAAACGCAATATCGATATTGATGTTGCCTTTCACTGTTTCACGATTTCGTGTACGTGCCATCTTTTGGTCGATATCACGATCGAAAATATTATTCACCACACAACCTGAAGCGATGACTAACCCAACACCAACTAACGTCGTAACGAACAACATTAGACTGGCTGGTTCTGTTTTTGCGGCGAGGAAGAACCCCGCCGCAACAGAAATCAGGTTGCCGAAAATAATGCCCGGTTTAGTGATAGACAAATAACTTTTCAGCATACCTTGACCTACAACTTCATGTTGACGTTCATGTTGTAGATGATCCATACCGAGCCAGCGATAAGGATAAGTACAACAATGGCGGTAAACATCAGTGATACAAGGTTCCAACGTCCGTCGGATGTTTTTGTTTCCATGTGCAAGAAGTATTTAAAGTGAACAAATATCTGCACTAATGCACATCCAAATAGAATCGCATAGGTCGTTGTATCTGGTAATGATTTCGTCCAAACAAAGTAGAACGGAATTACAGTCAGAATCAGTGAGGCAATAAAGCCTTTCACGTAATCTGACGCACTGGTTTCTACATGTTGATCCATTACATTACCCCCAGTAAGTAAACGATGGTAAAGACACAAATCCAAACGATATCTAGAAAGTGCCAGAATAGGCTTAAGCAGTTAAAGCGCATTGCCATATTGTCGTTCAGACCTTTCGTCGACAGTTGATGATACGCTACCGCTAACCAAATCAGACCAAAGGTTACGTGCAGGCCGTGCGTACCAACCAACGTAAAGAATGCCGACAGGAATGCACTTGTTTGGGGCCCATAGCCTTCTTCAATCAGGTGATGGAACTCATAGACCTCCATACAGATAAAGCCAAGACCAAGCGCGAACGTGACTAACATCCAACGTTTGAGACCAGCAACATTGTTGCGCTTCATCGCGATAATGCCAAAACCAAATGTGATACTGCTAAACAGCAGCAGCATGGTTTCGACAAACACGAATGGCAGTTCGAAAATGTCGTTACCTGTTGGGCCCGCAATTGAATTGCTCGACAACACAGCGTATGTCGCGAACAAGGTCGCAAACAGTACGCAGTCACTCATCAGGTAAACCCAAAAGCCAAATAGCTTGTTGCCATTCGTGTCATGGTGGTGATCATGGTCGTGATGTGCTGCGATATTAGTTTGCATACGTCACCTCCAGATCATCTTTACTTTCGCTGTCTTTCACTGAGTTTTTCTTCGCTTCTTCAAGCTGAGCTCGACGCTCGGCCTCAATTGCTTTGATCTCTTCAACTTCCACGTAGTAATCCACGTCATCGTTGTAGCTGTGCTGAATACACGTCACGATAATACCGACCAAACTTGCTGCCGCTAGCCACCAGATGTACCAAATCATGCCGAAGCCAAATAGGAGCGACCAAGCCGACACGTAGATGCCTGTTGCCGTGTTTTTTGGCATATGAATACGTTCGTATTCCACTTCTTTAGTTGGATCGAACTCGCCACTTTGTTTCTGGTACCAGAAGGCATCCAGCACATCACCTTTTGGCAGGTGTGCAAAGTTGTAGAACGGCGGTGGAGACGATGTTGCCCACTCAAGAGTACGACCACCCCACGGGTCACCAGTTAGGTCACGGTTTTGCTCGCGGTCACGGATACTCACGTAAATTTGGATGAACTGAGACAATACGCCCAGCGCAATCACAACCGTACCTGCTGCGGCAATCGACAACAGTGGGAAGTATTCAGGGTTGATGTCTTGGCTTAAACGACGAGTCATCCCCATGAAGCCCAGCGCGTAAAGCGGTAAGAACGCCATTAAGAAACCAATAACCCAAAGATAGAACGCGCGTTTGCCCCAAGTTTCATTCATGGTGAAACCGGTCGCTTTCGGGAACCAGTAAGTGATCGCAGCGAAACATCCAAACACCACACCACCGATGATAACGTTGTGGAAGTGAGCAATTAGGAATACTGAGTTATGCAGAACGAAATCTGCACCCGGAACAGCCATTAGTACGCCCGTCATACCACCAACAGTAAAGGTGATCAGGAAACCCACCGTCCACATCATTGGCGTCGTAAAGCGGATGCGGCCTTTGTACATCGTGAATAGCCAGTTGAAGATCTTCACCCCTGTTGGGATAGAAATGATCATCGTGGCAATACCGAAGAAGGCATTTACGTTCGCGCCAGACCCCATCGTAAAGAAGTGGTGTAGCCAAACGACAAAGGCAAGAATCGTGATAACTACGGTAGCCCAAACTAGCGATGTGTAACCGAACAACTTTTTACGTGAGAAGGTTGCGGTGACTTCTGAGAACACACCAAAAATTGGCAAGATCAAAATGTACACTTCTGGGTGACCCCAAGCCCAAATCAGGTTGACGTACATCATTACGTTGCCGCCAAGATCATTGGTAAAGAAGTGCATGCCTAGGTATCTATCCAGCGTAAGCAGAGCGATAGTCACCGTTAGGATTGGGAATGAAATGATGATCAAAATGTTTGCACACAGAGACGCCCAAGTGAAAACTGGCATCTTCATCATTGGCATAGACGGTGTACGCATACGCAAAATGGTCGCGAAGAAGTTCACGCCTGTTAACGTCGTACCAACACCTGATATCTGCAGCGCCCAAATCCAATAGTCGACCCCGACTCCTGGGCTTGCCTCAATACCTGAAAGCGGCGGATACGCTAGCCAACCTGTACGACCAAATTCACCTAAGCCGAGAGACATGTTTGTTAGGATGACACCAACAACAAACAGCCAGAAGCTCAAGTTATTCAGATACGGGAAAGCCACGTCACGTGCACCAATCTGCAATGGCACGATGATGTTCATCAAACCAATGACCAATGGCATCGCTACAAAAAAGATCATGATCACGCCGTGGGCAGTAAAAATTTGATCGTAGTGATGCGGTGGCAAGTAACCTGCTTCACCCGCAGAAGAAAGGAGTTGCTGACTACGCATCATGACTGCGTCAGCAAAACCACGAACAAGCATCACCATCGCTACTGCGATGTACATGAAGCCAAGTTTTTTATGGTCTACTGAAGTAAACCATTCATTCCACAAATATTGCCACTTTCCGGCTTTGGTCACCGCGTAAACTACGGCTAAACCAACCAGCGCCACAACCGCTAGGGTGATGACGATAATAGGTTCGTGGAATGGAACTGAATCAAGAGTTAATCTTCCAAACATTACGATTATCCTTGGTTTTCAGGCAAACAGTTCATTGAACCAGGATGCTGAGTCACAACGTCGGTGAACAAGAACGGAGGAACGCTAGAGAACAAAGTGACTGGCTCTGCGATACTTGGCGCTGCCAGTGAGCTGTATTGCTCCCAATCTTCAATACGATCAGGGCTCGCCTTCACTTTCTGCACCCAATTTAGGAACGCAGCACGATCAGACATTGCTGAAGCTGTGAACTTCATTTGCGAAAAGCCTTCGCCGCTGTAGTTCGATGCAAAACCCTTGTAGTCACCTTCGTGGTTCGCTATCAGGTTGAGCTTGGTTACCATTCCTGGCATCGCGTAGATCTGTGTACCTAAGCGAGGGATGAAAAACGCGTTCATGATGTTGTCCGAAGTCAGTTTGAACTGCACTGGCACGTCTTTCGGGAACGCCACATAGTTCACCGTCGCAATGTTTTCTTCTGGATATATGAACAACCATTTCCAATCGAGTGACACCACTTCGATGGTCATTGGTTTAACATCACTTTCCAAAGGTTTGGATGGCTCTAGTTCATGAGTTGAACGCCATGTGATCGTCGCAAGAATCGCAATGATGATGATTGGAATTGTCCATACCACCACTTCGATTTTGGTCGAGTGTGACCACTCGGGTGCGTACTCTTCTTCAGTGTTAGAGGCGCGGTATCGGTAAGCGAAGTAAATCGTCATTAAAATCACAGGGATTACAACGATCAACATCAGCAAAAGAGCAGTAATAATTAACTCTTTTTCTTGCACACCAATGGCACCTTTGGGGTCAAGTAAAGCTGAATTACATCCTGAGAGCATAAGTATGACGGACGCCAAACTTCCCCTCGACAAGATGCGTTTATATCTTGAGGCTTCCATTAACTTTCTCGATGGTTGTCTGGTTTCAAAGCAGATGCCAATCAAAGTAAATAAAAGCTCACAAATAGCGCAGAGGTAATGTATGAGAACAAGAAAAAACTTCGATAAGTAGTTATTCTACTTACAATTTTTCAACTTCGTCATCAAGCATTTAACCAGCTAGAATGAACCGTTATTTGCTACGATACGATTGGTATCAAGCCAAGAACCAGTTGTTATAGTCATTAGAATGTTTATGTGTTGAGCATGAGTAACGTCGGGCTCAGAGCGAAACAAAACGGAATTGAGTGGAGATCAAAACCACACTCTTAGTGTGAGTTTATTGTTACACTTTGAAACACTATGTTACATTTGGCGCATTATGAGGAGTAAAAAGTTAAAGCTCATTAGCCACAACTGGAAACTAACCTTCCATTAATGGAAGTTACACACTTTAAATCGAATATTAACCTCAACACGAATTTCTCGTGCTTCAACAATTAATTATTTAAAAACAAATAGTTGAAACTTAAAATTGATGAGACTGACTATCAACTTCATTTACGCAGATAGCCTTAATGAGAAGCGGAAACTAAAAAACCAAAAGTGTGATCAGCATCAAATTAATGATTTCACTTAATATTTGAGTGGTATTTACATCTCTTTATTGGATTGCGAGAAATCATTCTCAAGGTAAATCCAAACATAAGTTGTAAATACATTTGGGTTGCGCAGAATTAGCACTCCACAACATAGAAAATGTTGAAATGGAAAGAAACTTATTATTCAGGTCTATCAGAGCCTTATTTAAGTGGTCACTTACATACGAATACCGCCATCCACTTCTAAAACCCTGCCAGTAAAGTAATCACTCTCAATAATGTATTTTACTGCATGCGCGATTTCGCTTGTTTCGCCCATCCTGCCAACTGGGATCATCTTTTCTAATCGCTCTATGGCTTCTGGTTTCATTTGCTCTGCCATCGCGGTATGAACTACACCTGGTGCAACCGCCGCCGCGCGAATACCGTATCTTGCGAGCTCACGGGCCCATGTTGTCGCCATGGTCGCGACCGCCGCTTTTGACGCAGAATAATTGGTTTGTCCGATATTCCCTGCTCTCGCAACACTAGAAATATTGATGATAACGCCTTGGGAGCCACTCTCAATCATCTTGACGGCAGCTTCACGCCCACACAAAAATGTTCCTGTCACGTTAACGTTCATGACCAAATTGAATTGATCTAAAGACATCTTACTGATCACGCCATCTTTTGCTTTTACAAGTAACCCATCTCTTAACACGCCAGCGTTATTGACTAACCCATTGAGTTGACCAAAATCTTGGATAATCGCTTCAAACGTGGTTTCAACATCGATTTCGTTGGTGACATCCACTTGATATGTCAACGCTTTCGCACTCAGCATTCGACACTGCTCTTGTGTTTCCATTAAGCCACTGGCGTTTACATCCAATAACGCTAAATCAGCGCCAGCTTGAGCAAGGGTAATGGCCATCATTTGCCCAAGCCCCTGCCCTGCTCCTGTAATGGCAATAACACTACTTTTTATGTCCATATTGGTGCACTCCATAGCTCGTAATGTTCTATACCTCAACCAGTCTAAGTTGGCCGAAATGATGCGCATTTTACGTCACCATCTCGGGGTGGTTTGTCACAAAACTCGGTCTAGCCTTTCTTACTCTTGTATAACTCAAATAAGCTTGAGAAATCGAGCTCGCCGTGGCCGCTCGCGTTGTGGAAAGAATATAAGTTGCGCGCTAACGACCCCATCGGAACCGAAGAATGTGTTTGTAACGCCGCATCTAACCCCAAGCCGAGATCTTTTAGCATGAGTTTGCTCATAAAGCCCGGTTGGTAATCGTGACTGGCTGGCGCACTGTCCATCACGCCTGGGCAAGGATTGTAAAGCTCCAATGCCCAATTTCGGCCAGAGCTTTGCAGCATGATGTTTGATAGCACTTTTGGATCGAGTCCATGATCGATACCTAGGTTTAATGCCTCGCACGTACCAGACATTAAAATGCCGAGCATAAGGTTGTTACAGATTTTCGCCATTTGACCATCACCTGCTTTGCCAGCATGGAAAACATTTTTTCCCATATACTGCAAAATCGCATTGGCTTTAGAAAACGCTTGATCCGAACCACCAACAATAAAGGTTAATGTCGCCGCTTTAGCGCCAGCAACGCCCCCCGAAACGGGTGCGTCGACAAACAACACGCGTTTATTTGCCGCTTCATTGGCGACTAATCGCGCAGAGTCCGGATCAATGGTTGAACAATCAATCATCAAGGTACTTGGCGAGACAAGATTGAGGACACCTACGCCACCATGTAAGTCACCAAGATACACGGAACGAACGTGAGACCCTGCTGGTAGCATCGTGATGACTGTGCTAGCACCATCCACGACTTCCTCAATAGAGCTCGCCACCACCGCACCAAAAGGTACTAGTTGCTTTGCGGCTTCGCTATCGACATCGAATACTTGCACGTTAAATCCAGACGCGAGTAAGTTTTGCGCCATAGGATGCCCCATTCTTCCTAAACCGATAAATGCGATGGTACTCATGATCATTCTCCTTATTGACCTAGTGTTTGTTCACCCAAATTAGCAAGCGGATGCTCATTATCCGACCAAAGCGAGGTAAACAAAGTATCGATAACATCTTCATCGACTTCACTGACACTGTTAAATATCCAGCTCGGCTCGCCATCCCGGTCAATGAGCCGAGAACGGACGCCCTCTTTAAATTCACCTAATAAGGCACTGCGAACCGACAAACTCAACTCTAAACGGAAGCAATCTGCAAGCGGTAAGCTGTGGTACTCTTTCACTTGTCTAAAGCAAATATGCGCGGTGATCGGACTGCCCGATGCGAACGTTTGTTTCGCGTTTTCTATCCACTGGCTATTCCCTTCGATAGTCATGATTCGCTGTGCTATCGCATTAAGATCAAAGCCTTTGCACGCTTCCTCTATCTGATCTAAGTATGGACAAATTTGCGTGGTTGGTTTGCTATCAATAACTTGTTCTTCCATTAACTGTAGTAGTGCAGTTACCAACTCTTTCGCGTCTTCTTTGCCCCACTGGAGCCGCTTTAGCTCATCCAGTAAGGTGGGATACTGCTCTTCCAACAGTAACCAATCGGCCAAACCAATAGTGACAGCGTCACTTGAGTTCACCATGGAACCTGTCAATCCGAGGAATAAACCCACCTGCGGATCTATCTGGCTTAAAAACCACGTACCTCCCACATCAGGATACAGTCCGATATTGATTTCTGGCATAGCAAGGCGTGATGTTGTTGTCACAACTTTATGGCTGGTTCCCATAAAAAGCCCCATCCCACCGCCCATGACAATACCTTCTCCCCAACCGATAATGGGTTTGTTGTAAGTGTGGATGAGATAGTCACACTCATACTCCAACGAGAAATAGTTCGTACAGAACTCTACGATTTTTTCTTTACTCTCGTTATGCATGACGTGATACATAGCTCGAACATCACCACCAGCACAGAATGCTTTTTCTCCAGCGCCAGTCAGTACCACACAAGCCATATGTGGATCATCTTGCCACTTGATAAGCTGATCGTTGAGTTGGACCAACATGTCATACGTCAATGCATTCAATGAAGCGGTGTTTTCTAACGTTGCGATACCAATGCGGTGCACGCCATCTAAGCACTCTATTTCACTAATGGTTACCATCCCTGCCATGTGGCCTCCTATCGGTTTTTCCATTGCGGTGGGCGTTTTTCTAAAAAGGCGCGAACACCCTCAACTTGATCTTCCGTATCAAAGAGATTCAGAAACAACTCTCGCTCTTTCATGAAGCCGTGCTTAAGTGGCGCAGAGCGCATATTTTGAATGAGCGCCTTACATGCGGCGACAGAAGATGGTGACTGGTTCGCAACAGATTCAGCAAGCTCCATCGCTTTACTTAAAGCTTCACCTTTGGGAACCAGCTCCTCAACTAGGCCTAGTTCTTTTGCTTTGTCAGCGCTGACTTGCTCTCCACATAAAATGATACGCTTTGCCCAGCCTTCCCCTACTAACGCTGGGAGGTTTTGGGTACCGCCAGCGCAGGGCAAAAGTCCGACTTTGGCTTCAGGTAAAGCAAGTACCGCTTGCTCTTCAACTACTCGAATATCACAAGCTAATGCCACTTCTAAACCTCCACCCATGGCGTAACCATTAATGGCGGCAATGGAAACACCACGGAATTCCGAGAGCGTTTCAAAGGCTTCACCAAAGCATCGCGCCATGTCTAACGCAACCGCTTTGTCACCGTCAGAAAATAGCTTGAGATCTGCACCAGCAGAGAAAAATTTTTCTCCACTGCCGGTTAAAACCAGTGCGTAGACCTGCTTATCATTGTTAAGTGTGAGTATCAGCGACTTCAGTACCTTGAGGCTCTCTGCTGTCCACGTATTGGCTGGCGGGTTGTTCATCGTCACCACTGCAACGTGATTAGTGATCGTATGTTGAATGGCTTCTTGGGTTAATGGCATATCTGAATCCTTTCTCAATGAGCAAATCCAATACTTCGCTAAAGCAAAGCCGACTCCTCAGAGAGCAAACGACGTGCGATGATCAAACGCATAATTTCGTTCGTTCCCTCCAGAATTTGATGCACACGCACATCTCTGAAATGACGCTCCATTGGATACTCTTTGATGTAACCATAGCCACCATAAAGCTGCAGCGCGTGGTCGCAAACCTGAAAACCTACATCGGTTGCGAACCGTTTTGCCATCGCGCAATAAGCCGTAGCATCAGGGTCATTTCGGTCGAGTTTACTGGCGGCATAGCGCACCAACTGCCGCGCAGCCACTAGCTCTGTCGCCATGTCTGCCAATTTGAATTGTAAGGCTTGAAACTGCGCAAGCGGCTTGCCGAACTGCTTACGCTCTTGAATGTACCGTGCCGCCTGATTAAGGGCCTGTTGAGCCGTACCGACGGAACAGGTCGCAATATTTATACGCCCTCCATCAAGCCCTTTCATCGCAAAGACAAAACCTTGCCCTTCTTCGCCCAGTAAATGGCTAGCTGGAATAACGACATTTTCAAAAGTAACCGCTCGTGTTGGTTGGCTGTTCCAACCCATTTTGGGTTCTTTGCGCCCATAGCCGATACCATCAGCGTGAGCAGGAACAACAAATGCGGACACGCCTTTGGCACCCTCATCTCCGGTTCGCGCCATCACGACCAAAACATCTGTCTCTCCTGCGCCAGAGATAAAGGTTTTGCCACCATTCAGCACGTAAGTATCACCTTTTTTGCTCGCGGTTGTGGCCAACGAAGCGGCATCCGACCCCGCATTAGGCTCGGTTAAGCAATAGGAGCCTAACCACTCCCCCGTAACTAATTTCGGACAGAACTGCGTTTTGGCTTCATCGGTAGCAAAACTGGCTATCATCCAACTGACCATGTTGTGAATCGTCATAAACGCCGTAGTGGACGTACATCCCATGGCCAGTTGTTCAAAGATAATTGAAGCATCCAAGCGACTCAGCCCTAGGCCACCTTGCGCTTCTGGAGTGTAGAGACTGAGAAACCCCAGTTCCCCCGCCTCTCTCAATACGTCTTTGGGGAAGATCTGCTTTTCATCCCACTCCGCCGCCATCGGTGCTAAACACTCATCGGCAAATTGCTGAGCGGTATCAGCAAATGCACGTTGATCTTCATTAAGTTCAAAGTCCATAAAAGCTCCTTTTATTCACTCAGCGCAGTTGGATGGTCAGATTGGGCCCCGTCGGAATATCGTCATCAAACCAACGTGCCGTCACCGTTTTAGTCTCGGTATAAAAACGTACCGCTTGTTTACCATACGCATGTAAATCACCATAGAAACTGCCTCTCCAACCAGTAAAGGAGAAAAATGGTAAAGGGACTGGAATTGGCACATTAATCCCAACTTGACCGACTTGAATGTCATGCTGATATTTTCTCGCAGCAGCGCCATTAGCGGTAAATATAGAAGTTCCGTTGCCGTAAGGGTTGCGATTCACTAACTCAATGGCCTCTTGCAACGTTTCGACTTCCATACAAACTAAAACAGGGCCAAATATCTCTTGCGTGTAAATCGACATGTTCGCTGTTACACCGCTAAACAAGGTTGGGCCAATCCAGTTTCCATCGGGAAAGCCGTCCACTTCACACTGACTGCCATCGAGTTCACACACTGCGCCTTGTTGTTTGCCATCTTCGATTAGGTCCAATACGCGTTGCTTGGCTTGCTCACTGATCAGTGGGCCATAAGCAGCCTGTTCATCATCCCAAGGCCCTGGGTGTACTTTCGCCATCGCCAGTTTCAGGTCTGCAATCCATTGTTTTGAATCGCCGACAAATACCGCAACAGAAATTGCCATACAACGCTGCCCCGCAGCCCCTACGGAGGCTCCGATTAGGTTATTCACCACTTGATCTTTGTTTGCATCAGGCATGATCACCATGTGATTCTTTGCACCAGCAAAAGCTTGAACCCGTTTAAAATGTTTAGTCCCTGTAGTGTAGATATAACGGGCAACGGGAACCGAGCCAACAAATGACACCGCTCGAATATCAGGATGAGCCAGAAGAAAGTCGACTTGCTCTTTGCGGCCATGAACGACCTGCAACACTCCTTTCGGCGCGCCAGCTTGCTCAAATAGTTCAGCTAAACGAATAGAGGTCAATGGCACTTGTTCGGAGGGTTTGAGCACAAACGTATTGCCCGCAGCGATAGCGATTGGGAACATCCACAACGGAATCATGGCTGGAAAGTTAAACGGCGTAATGCCGCAACACACACCTAGGGGCTGAATCATTGAGTAACTATCAATATCCGTGGCAACGTTTTCGACGGTTTCTCCCATAATATTGCTGGCAATGTTTGCAGCCTGCTCAACCACCTCGATACCACGCCACACATCGCCTTTGGCATCCGCTAAAATCTTACCCGTTTCATGAGAAAGCAGTGTGGCAAGCTCATCATGATGCTCTTTGAGCAAGTGCTGATAACGCAGCATAACTCGGGCACGCTCGGATATTGCCACTTCCTTCCAAGATTGGAATGTCTCTTTCGCATTATCAATGGCGGCTTCCATCTCGTGCTCTGTGGAACATGGAACGTACGCAATGACATCATTAGTGGCGGGATTGGTTACCTCAACCCAATCCGATGTTTGAGATTCACGAAACTCGCCACCAATAAACAAGGGAACCAAACGAGTCATCATTTACTCCTTTCTAATTTCAATTAAAGCGGTATTTCAATGCCTATCGCCGTGGCTTCTCCACCACCGATACAAAGTGACGCAACACCCCGCATCACTTTTTTGGCTTCGAGATCACCATTGGTGCCTAGCGCTTGTAGCTGACGCAAACTGTGAATCAATGTCACCAGAATTCGTGCGCCACTAGCCCCTATCGGATGCCCAAGCGCACAAGCTCCACCTTTAATATTTACTTTGCTCGTATCTAGTCCAAGTTCCGCCACCGCTATTTGTGTCACAACGGCAAAGGCTTCATTGATTTCCCACAGGTCCACTTCATAAATTGACCAATCTAGCTGGAACAGCAGTTGCTCAATTGCGTAGACGGGTGCCAAAGTAAATTCTGCAGGTTTTCTGGCATGTGTAGAGTGCGCCTTGATGATCGCAAGTGGTTTAAGCCCCTGATGACGCGCAGTGTCTTCATCCATAAGCACAAGAGCCGCCGCGCCATCTGAAATGGCACTCGAATTAGCAGCGGTCACCGTACCTTTTTCATCGAATGCAGGTTTGAGTTGAGGAATTTTACCAAGGTCAATCGAGCGTGGGTGCTCATCGTAGTCCAGCACCGCTTGTTCTGACTTGGTATTGAGTGAAACCGGCGAAAGTTCATCGGCAAACAAGCCTCGCTCTTGAGCTTCCAACGCACGTTTTGCCGACATCACGGCCCATTCATCCATTTGCTCTCTGGTGAACTTAAGCCTGTCAGCGACTTGCTGAGCATAAACACCCATTAAGTGCCCTTCGTAAGCATCTTGTAGCCCATCGAGAAACATGTGGTCATACGCAGACTGGTGCCCCATACGCATTCCCTTTCTCGCCTCCCTCAGCAAATACGGCGCATTGGTCATACTTTCCATACCACCAGCAATGGCAGAGCGAATCGTTCCAGCTTTAATGAGATCGTGCGCTAACATGACGCTCTTCATGCCAGAGCCACACACTTTGTTAATGGTGGTGCACCCTACACCCAAAGGAAGATCTGCCCCCATAGATGCTTGCCTCGCAGGAGCTTGTCCACACCCTGCTGGAAGCACACATCCCATGAACACTTCATCCACCGAAGTCACATTCACTTCGTGCATTGCCGCCTTGATCGCCAGTGCGCCTAATTGAGGAGCAGAGTAAGTTTGCAACTTGCCTTGAAAGCGCCCAATTGGCGTTCTTTTCGCGCTGACAATCCAGATGTCTTTTCCCATGATTCGCATTCCCTTAAGGTATATGTGAACACTTGGCAGACTGATGACACCCTACATAGAATTACTCACCAAGCGCCGCACCAGCCTTTATCGCCTTTTTCACTAGCAAACTTTCATTCCGCGATTTCTTGACGTTTACGTAAGCATAGCACTAGCCTTTACAATGAGATGAAAAAACACACCAAGCAGGCGTTTATATTTCAAAGTTGATGTTCGACCTTCCCATTAAAGGTTCGATTTCCAGAAACTGGATTTTTATTCGAGGTAAGTATGTTATGGAAAAATACAAGATCAGTGACCTCGCCAAGGAGTTTGATATTACTACTCGCAGTATCCGGTTTTATGAAGACGTGGGTCTGATTGAACCAGAGCGAAAAGGCAATATGCGCGTTTATCAACGCAGGGATAGAATTCGCCTCAAACTGATTTTAAGAGGGAAACGACTCGGTTTTTCGTTGGCAGAAATTCGTGAACTTTTCGAGCTCTACGACATGCAACAAACCGAAGGACAGTTGTTGAAAATGCTCAATATCATTGAAGAGAAACAAGCCGTCCTACAGCAACAACTCAACGACATCAGCGTCGTTATGGCAGAGTTGAATGCCGCTAAGGAGCGTTGTATTCAAACACTCAAAAGCAAGCAGACATAAACGCTATACTCAATTAGCAACACCGCTACCGGCTTTTCCACCTTACCTCTGATACCGGGAGACGTTATGAAAAGCACCTATACCCCACTCAATTTCGGACTTGGTGATACCATCGATATGCTCCGAGAACACGTTAATGCCTTTGCTACGGAACATATTGCGCCCATCGCCGCTGAGATAGACCGCGATAACCAGTTCCCGAATCATTTATGGCCTTTGTTGGGAGAAATGGGGTTGCTTGGTGTGACCGTCGATGAAGAGCTTGGTGGTGCAGGCATGGGATACCTCGCTCATGTTGTTGCCATGGAAGAAATCAGCCGTGCCTCTGCGTCTGTCGCTTTAAGCTACGGCGCTCATACTAACCTGTGCGTCAACCAAATCTTTCGTAACGGCACGCCTTCTCAACGTGAAAAATACCTTCCAAAACTCATTGATGGTACGCACGTTGGCGCCCTAGCGATGAGTGAGCCCAATGCAGGTTCAGACGTGATAAGCATGCAACTGAAAGCGGAGAACAAGGGCGACCATTTTGTACTGAATGGCAACAAAATGTGGATAACAAACGGGCCCGATGCTGACGTAGTGGTGCTTTACGCTAAAACGGATGTCAGCGCAGGTTCACGTGGCATTACCGCATTCATTATTGAACGTAACTTCGCAGGTTTCACTCATGCTCAAAAGCTGGACAAGCTAGGCATGAGAGGCTCGAATACTTGCGAACTTGTATTTAACCATTGCGTAGTGCCAAAAGAGAATATTCTTGGCGAGTTGAATCAAGGCGTCGAGGTGTTAATGAGTGGGCTGGATTACGAGCGCGTCGTCCTCGCTGCCGGACCACTCGGGATAATGCAAGCTTGCATGGACATCGTGGTCCCGTACGTACATGAACGAGAGCAGTTTGGAAAACCCATTGGCGAGTTTCAGTTAGTTCAGGGCAAGATCGCCGATATGTACTCTCGAATGAGTGCAGCAAAAGCTTATGTATATACCGTCGCAGCGGCTTGTGATCGAGGTAACGCAACACGCAAAGACGCCGCTGGCGCGATTTTGTACAGTGCAGAACTCGCCACACAAATGGCACTCGATGCAATACAACTGCTCGGTGGGAATGGCTACATCAATGAATACCCTGCTGGTCGTTTGCTACGTGATGCAAAGCTTTATGAAATCGGCGCGGGTACCTCTGAGATTCGCCGCATGTTAATAGGCCGAGAGCTGTTCGAAGAATCTCGCTAACGGAACATACGACAAGGAAGTCATTATGGCCATTATCAAAAGTAAAACTAAGCCAACTGACGAGTTATTTCTTTCCAATAAAGCTGCGATGGAAACGTTGGTCACTCAACTTAATCAACACATCGAGACCATCAAACAGGGCGGCGGTGAAAAAGCCATTCAGCACCAGAGGCAAAAAGGAAAACTCCCCGCACGAGAACGCATCGCGCGCTTGCTTGATGACAACACTGACTTTCTCGAAATCAGCCAGTTTGCCGCCTGGCAAGTGTATGACGAAGCGATCCCCTGTGCTGGCGTTATCGCCGGCATTGGTATCATAGAGGGAATTCAATGCATGGTCATCTCCAACGATGCTTCGGTAAAAGGCGGAACCTACTACCCACTCACGGTAAAAAAACACCTTAGAGCGCAAGAGATAGCCCAACGTTGCCAACTCCCCTGCGTGTACTTGGTGGACTCCGGTGGCGCAAATCTCCCTCATCAGTCCGACGTCTTCCCCGATAAAGAACACTTTGGTCGCATTTTCTTTAACCAAGCGAGAATGTCGGCGAAAGGCATCCCCCAAGTTGCTGTTGTGATGGGGCTTTGCACTGCTGGGGGCGCGTACGTTCCTGCCATGGCGGATGTCTCCATTATGGTTAAAGAGCAAGGCACCATTTTTTTGGCGGGACCACCTTTGGTGAAAGCGGCCACTGGCGAAGTCGTGACGGGTGAAGAGCTCGGCGGTGCAGACGTGCATTGTCGAAAATCTGGTGTCGCAGATTATTACGCTGAAAATGATGAACATGCCCTAATGCTTGCGAGAGAAGCCATTGCCAATGCCAATAGAACAAGACCTGTTAAGCCAGAAAACACCGTACTTCCTCCCCGCTACGACGCAGAAGAAATCTACGGAATCGTGAATGCAAACTTAAGACTGTCATTCGACGTTCGAGAAATTATTGCCCGCATCGTCGATGATTCTGATTTCGACGAATTCAAAGCCTTGTACGGCAGAACGCTAGTGTGTGGCTTCGCTCGTATTCAAGGACACTTGATTGGTATTGTGGCAAACAACGGTATCTTGTTTTCTGAATCGGCACAAAAAGGCGCGCACTTTATTGAGCTGTGCGCCAAACGGAAAACACCGCTTCTCTTTCTCCAAAACATTACCGGCTTTATGGTCGGAAAAAAGGTTGAAGAAGAAGGCATCGCAAAACATGGCGCCAAGCTAGTGATGGCCGTCGCTTGTGCTGACGTGCCGAAGTTTACCGTGATCATCGGTGGATCGTACGGCGCTGGTAATTACGGCATGTGCGGCCGAGCGTATGATCCAACCATGATGTGGATGTGGCCGAACGCGCGTATTTCTGTGATGGGCGGAGAACAAGCAGCAGGCGTTTTAACACAAGTTCGAAAAGACGCGAAGGAACGTCAGGGGGAAGCGTGGTCAGAGCAAGAAGAGCACATTTTTAGAGAATCGATCATAGACTTGTATGAAACACAAGGACATCCCTATTTTGCGAGTGCTCGGCTATGGGATGACGGAATTATTGACCCTAAAAAAACGCGTCAGGTGTTGAGTCAAGCGTTAATGGCAGCATTAAACGCCCCCATTCCTGATAGCGAGTTTGGCGTCTTCAGAATGTAAATATCCAAAGATGAATTAAGGAAGTAAGCATGCAGGAAATGCAACCAAGCATTGTTCCCAACGCCCAAAGGCAAGATGATGTTCTTTGGCATGTCGATGATAATGGCGTAGCGACCATTACCCTAAACAGAACAGCCAAACACAATGCTTTTGACGCTTGTACGATCGACTTGCTGATCCACCGCCTAGATTATCTCGCTTTACGAACGGATGTGCGGTGCTTGGTATTAAGAAGTAACGGTAAGCATTTTTCATCCGGGGCCGATTTGAATTGGATGCAGTCGATGGCCGACAGCACGAGGCAAGATAACTTCGTTGATGCCCAAAACTTGGCAAGACTCATGGAAACATTAGATTCGTTCCCTCAACCCACCATCGCAGTTGTTCAAGGTTCCGCTTATGGTGGTGCTTTAGGGTTGATTTGTTGTAGTGATATCGCCATCGCAAGCCAAAGTGCCAACTTTTGCTTAAGTGAAGTTAGGCTTGGTTTAGTTCCAGCAACCATTGCGCCTTACGTCATGCGCGCGATGGGGAATAGACAAGCTAGACGCTATATCTTGAGTGGTGAAGTCATTTCAGCCGAAGATGCCGAACGGTTTGGTATTGTGCACGAAGTGAAAGAAGCCAAACAGCTTGAAAGTGCGGTCGGTAGCGTAATCAAGACGTTGCTACTGAATAGCCCAGATGCGATGCGTAAAGCAAAAACGCTCTGCCATCAATGTCATCAAAACCCCATCGATCAACAACTGATTCACTATACTAGCAAGCTCATTGCGGACATTAGAGTATCACCCCAAGGTCAAGATGGGCTGCAAGCGTTTCTTGAAAAACGTAGCCCAATTTGGGTCACCAAGTCACAGGACAAGTAATGCTACCTTCCAAAGTAAAGATTGTCGAAGTAGGTCCTAGAGATGGGTTGCAAAATGAATCTCCTGTTGCGACCCAAACTAAAATCCGGCTGATCAACTTACTCTCTGATACTGGGTTAACGCATATTGAGGCGGGCTCTTTTGTCTCACCCAAATGGGTGCCACAAATGGCGGACTCAATAGAGGTCATGAAAGCAATAACACGGCGAAATCATGTTACCTACTCTGCCCTGACTCCAAACCTAAAAGGCTTAGAACAAGCGTTGGAGGCTGACGCCAATCAGGTCGCAATTTTCACTTCATCCTCAGAAGGATTCTGCCAACACAATATCAATTGCTCGATTGCAGAAAGCCTAACTCGCTTCGAACCTGTAATGCGATTAGCCACCAAACACGGCATCCCTGTTCGTGGCTATCTATCCTGCGTTGCCGACTGCCCTTACGATGGCCCGACAGCCCCTAAACAGGTGGCGAGCGTGGTCAAATCACTCATCGATTTAGGGTGTTATGAGGTGTCTCTAGGCGACACAATCGGTACAGGCACGCCAAACCGTATCGCTGCTATGCTAGAAGCCGTCATGTTGGTTGCACCTCTTCCCCAGCTTGCTGTCCATTTCCACGATACATGGGGACAAGCACTCGCCAATATTCATCAAGCATTGAATATGGGCATCAATACCATCGACAGCAGTGTAGCTGGGCTGGGTGGATGCCCATACGCTCATGGCGCATCAGGAAATGTCGCAACGGAGGATGTACTATATTTATGCCAAGGGTTAGGAATAGAAACGGGGATCGACTTAGAGCTACTGGCTAAAGCTGGCTGGATGATCAGCGAAGAGCTGGGTCGGCAGCCTACATCAAAAGTGTCATTAGCATTGCGTAACCGCGTATTATCACTTTCGTAGAAGGCCATCCGGCACCTCAAATTCTCCCAACCCAAGTTAACTTGCTCTACTTTCGAGTAGGGAAGCGAAACCGCCCGCCAGTACGATAAATAATTAGAGAAAATAAGATAAGCACACAACCTACTAGTTTATTTGCCGTTAGCACCTCGCCATACCACAGCACGCTCAGAATAACCGTCCAAACTGGTTCTAATATCATAATTAGAGCAGCGTTACCTGCCTGAACAAATTTTTGCCCCATGGTTTGCATTACGTAACGCAAGCTCGTCGCTAATAAGGTACTCAACGCAAACCACCACCAAATAGAGGAGTCAACCTCTGCCGGGAAAGATTCCATAAAAAATGAAACCAACAAACCTAAGCAACCTGCTGAAAAAAGTTGCACGCAAGTAAGCAGCAGCACAGGTAGTTTTTGAGAGTATTTGCTGTTCACATTAAAATGAAGCGCCAAAACCAGTGCTGCACCAAGAAACCACAATTGACTGGCCGATTGTTTCCAGCCACCAACTAAAGAAAGACAAGCAAGACCTAATACAGCGATAGGCAAAGAAAGCCAGAAAATTCGTTGTGGTCGTTGACGAAACATAACCCATGCAACAATCGGCACAAACAGCATGGAAAGGCTCATGATAAATGCGCCTTCCCCAAGAGTATCACTGATAGAAATAGCGTAAATCCATGTCATAACGGCACTGCCTAACAGGAGCCCGACACCACCAGCAGAAAGCACATCTTTTAAGTTTGCTTTCAGCAAAGGTCGGTAACATAGAGGCAGTAAGCAGAGCGAAGCGATAGTAAATCGCGCCCCAATAAAGCCAAAAGGTGGTAAACCCTGTATTGTTTCCTTAGAGAATATCCAGCCAAGTGCAGCGATCATCGTCGTCGCAACCAGAATAACCGTCGCTTTGCGTTCTGAGTTAAACATAAGTACTCACAAAATATGGAACACACAATAGCGCAGCAAGAGAGTTTTACTGCGCTATTGTGTAAATTTGAAAGGAGTTTCTGTCGAGCGGAAGTGAAAGCCCGATCCTCTCCTGTATTGTTGTCACGCAGATTGAAGTTCTGCTGCTAGATACATTAAATGCAGGCAAAGTCTTAAGGCAAGCCTTTTCGCATACTAAATTACTTTAGCATTCTATACAGCAAGCAAACTGGCTAAAACCTGTACCGGGTGTCGAACTACCTCCCCTTCAAAACGCTTAACTTGACTGCGGCAGGAGTACCCCGTGGCTAACACACGCTCAGTGGGCAGGTTCTTTATATTCGGTTTCCAACTAAGCTGATATATAGCTTCAGACGTACTTTTCTTATCCACTTCATGTCCGAATGTCCCAGCCATGCCACAACATCCCGTAGGTATGACTTGCAGATTTAAGCCAAAGTGCTGAAAAATAGACTGCCAAGATTTCTCAGTCTCCGGTATTTTGGTCTTTTCTGTGCAATGCGCCATCAAATACCACGGTTCTTCATTTAATGCACATACTGGTGACCATTCATTCAGTCCATTCACCAGCCATTCATGAACCGTATAGACGGTAAATTCGCCTCGCTTCTCTTTTAGAGCCTGATGGTACTCATCACGATAACAAAGAACTAAGGCCGCATCGACACCGATCATAGGAATTTCAAGTTCAGCAACTTGGTTGAGAAAATCCGAAGTGTTTTGTGCATTTCTGGCGAATTTCTTAAGGAAACCTTTTACATGTTGAGCTTTCCCATTAGGTTTGAAAGGCAGAACAACAGGGTGTTTCCCTAACCGCTGCAATAACTGAATAAAATCCGCAACCAACTCGGCTTCATAAAAGCTGGTAAATGGATCTTGAACAATCAAGACGTAATTTTGCTTCACTTCTGGGGAAAGCGATTCTAGATACGCAAAGTCAAACGGGCTCACGCCAAGTGCCTGACATCGACTTTGCAACGTAGGGATCGATAGCACTGGCGAATCAATAAAACCGATGGATGTCTCTAATACTTGCGTAACAGGCCTACTAGATGCGATTCGATTAACCAGCTTGGGAGCTTTTGCCATAATCGGCAGCAGTTGCTCAATATTCGACACCAGATAGTCGCGCAGAGGTCTGCGATAACGAGAGTGATAGAGGTGTAAAAAACGTGCTCTAAAATCAGGCACATCAACTTTCACAGGACACTGACTCGCACACGCTTTGCACGCTAGACAACCGTTCATCACCTCATAAACTTCATGCGATAAATCATCAGATGCGGGGCGAGATATCAGTTGACTCAGCTTCTGAGCCAAAAGCTTAACCGATAACGTTTGATTGAGAAGTTGCTGTTCGTTGGCGAGCAAATCGAAGTCACTGTCATTAAGGCGACGCAGCCATTCACGCATTATCCCCGCCCTCCCTTTCGGAGAGTGGCGACGATCGACTGTCACTTTAAATGATGGACACATTGGGCTATCAGCATCGTAATTAAAACACAGCCCATTGCCATTGCAAGACAGTACGGGCTTAAGCGACTCTCGGACTTCTACGGGGATCTGACGATCATAGTAGCCACGCTTGGTCGCTGTGACTTTAGCCATTTCAGCGTCGCTATTCAGTGGTGTGCAAATCTTCCCCGGATTCATTTTATTGTCTGGGTCAAACGCCGCTTTAATGCGCCTTAATTCAATAAAGAGCTCATCACCAAAGAAGGCAGGTCCATATTCTGAGCGATATCCTTTACCGTGCTCCCCCCACATTAAGCCATTGTATTTTGCCACCAGATCGACCACATCATCGGACAGTTGATGCATCAACGCTTCTTGCTCAGGGTCACACATATCGAGCGCAGGACGCACGTGAAGAACGCCAGCATCCACATGCCCAAACATGCCATAATGCAGGTTATTGCTGTCTAGTAACGTACGAAATTCCGCGATAAAGTCCGCCAAGTTTTCGGGCGGCACACAGGTATCTTCCGCGAATGCAATCGGCTTTGCCTGACCTTTAGCCGCGCCAAGCAGCCCAACCGCTTTCTTGCGCATTCCATAAATAGCTTGGATGTCTTTGGGGTCGCGACAGACTTGATAACCGATGATACCACTGCGTCGATGAGCCATTTCTTTATCGAGAATTGAAAGTAAGCGTTCAACTTTATCCTCAATATCATCGCTGTGACTGCCTGCGAACTCGACAAAGTTAATTCCTTGCATCTCTTTGCCCTGCACATCTGAGATCGCGTGTTTTACCGAGTGCCAGACAATGTCTTCTCTTGCAAGGTTGAGTACTTTTGCATCGACTGTCTCAACCGATAGCGCCTCTGCTTCGACCATCAAGGGAGCATTTCGCAATGCAGAATCAAAACTATCGTATTTAACGTTCACTAACCGTCGCGTAGTAGGTATTCGCGTAAGATTGAGCTTGGCTTCAGTAATAAAAGCTAACGTACCTTCAGAGCCACATAATATTCTCGTGACGTCAAACTCTTCACTCTTGTCGTTGATGGCATTTTTTAGGTCATAACCAGTAAGAAAGCGATTCAGAGGAGGAAACTTATCCAGAATCTGTTGACGCTTGTCTCGACAAACTTCCTCCGTAATTTTTAACGCTCGCGATACTACATCACAGTTTAACCGTTTGTTTTGTTGAATTGCTTCGGTATCGAGCACCGAGCCATCTGCCAATACGGCTTTGAGCTCCAACACATGATCCGAGGTTTTACCATATTGCAAAGAGCCTTGGCCTGATGCATCGGTATTAATCATCCCACCTAATGTCGCGCGGTTGCTGGTCGACAGATCTGGCGAGAAGAAATAACCATAAGGGCGAACGATGTCGTTGAGTTGATCTTTGACTATCCCAGTTTCCACTCTCACCCAACCTTCCTGCTCGTTGATCTCTAACACTCGATTCATATAGCGAGACAGATCAACCACGATCCCCGAGTTCAATGATTGTCCGTTAGTGCCCGTTCCGCCTCCTCTGGGCGAAAAGGTCAGGTGTTTAAATTCATCACGAGCACTGACCTTGCCAAGTATTACCACATCATGATGGTTGGCAGGAAAGACGACCGACAACGGAAGTTGCTGGTAGACGCTGTTGTCAGTCGCCATACTCAATCGAGTGGTATAGCGAGCATCAGTATCCCCCTTGAAACCAAGCTGTTTAAGGGTGTTAAAGAACTTGATAACCACAGGATCAGAAGAAACCTGTAGCGGAAGTGCAGGAAGCATAATTTGAATCAGTGCCTTACGGTTGTCTTTTTAGGTTCATAACATGAATGTGGAGTTAAAAGCGGTAGAGGCGCTTGGGGTTATCGACCAGAATCTTGCTAAACAGTGTCGTATCTTGCGTCCAGTGCCACAAAGTATCTAACAACTGGCCATCATTTGGCATCTCAGCAGCAAAACATGGGTGAGGCCAATCCGAACCCCAGACACATTGCTCTTCATTCGCTTCTAACAAAGCTTGAGCAAATGGAGAAACGTCATCATAAGGCGGCGATTGAGGCGACAAACGATACGGAGCCGACAGTTTTGTCCACACTTTCCCTTCGGCCTTAAGCTTCAATAAGGTTTGAAAACCAGGATGAGAAATCAGCTTGTTTGTTGGCATATGTCCAAGATGATCAATCACTACGGGCACGGGTAAAGCCCTTAATCGGTGATATAAGTCATCAAACTGCGAAACATCAATTAAGCATTGAAGGTGCCAGTGTCGCTCTGCAAGGCGAGCCGCTAAACGCTCAACATCACGCCACTCAATACCACCTTTAAACAGCAGGTTCATCCGCACCCCACAAAATCCGGCTTCTTGTAGCTCATCCAGCGTTTGCTCGGACACATCCGCATCCACGACCGCGACGCCTTTGTAGTCGTAACCTTGCTGGCGTAAATACCGTAATGTATCAAGATGCAACTGGTTGTCATTGCCATACACACTCGGCTGAACCAGCACGCCATAACGGATGCCTAATTGCTGGTGCAAATGCAGGTACGCGCCGACGCTGGCATCGGGTGGCGTGTAGGTTCGCGTTTCACAGTACGGATAACGTGAAGAAAAAACGTGGGCATGACAATCAACCGCGCCTTCAGGAATCGCGATTGTTGGTTTATTTACAAATGGGTCCGCCGCTTCACAAAATGGAATTATGCTCATCGAAAATCATCCTGTCAGAAAGGTAGAGGTGCCATCAACGAAAGCACCTCTTGAAGACTTAACTGAAGTTCTCACTCAACCAGTTCGCGATCACGCCAGAGAACTGAATAAACTTAGGATCGTCGTCCAACATCCACTCGGTGTGACCACCTTCAGGCAGTAAGAATAGAGATTTCGGCCCAGGGTATTTCGCGTACAGCGACTTTGCTTCGGTCACTGGGTGAAGATCGTTTTCTGCACCGTGCGCAATCAAGATTGGCGCATCTGCAAATCGCTCGTCCAGTAGGGCTTCCGGTTTGAAATTGATGAGAGAATCCGCAAAATCCAGATCAGATGTCACGCCGTAGCCCGGTGCTTTGACCAGTTCAGTGAATACATATTCGCGGCTTACTGGGTCAAGCGGGTAGATTTCAAATGGATCAATCCCCTGCTTTTCTCCACCAAGAGCAAGACGTGTACGCTCTTCTAACATAAATTGACGGAACGCTTTCCAACCGTGCTCGCCACGTTGAGCAACCTGAACACGTACCGCATCATAAAAGCCGTTCATGGAGATAAGGCCATCAATCGCATCTTGACAAACTCGGTAAGCATCAAGAATTAATCCACCGGCCATGCCCCAGCCAGCCAGTACGACTTTGCGGCCTTCCTCGTCAGCGCGCTGTTTCACAACCGCAACCGCGTTCGCGATGTCACGTACTTGTTCATCTAGGATAACTCGCTCACGAATACCCTCAGATTCACCAAAGCCACGGTAGTCAAATCCGAATACTGTAAAGCCCTTCGCAGTTAAGGCTCTCGCGTAACGCTCTGGGTGAATATTTTTTTGCCCAGTAAAGCCTGAGCAGACAATAACGATCGGTAAGTCTGGGTTGTTAACGTTCTCGTCAGTAAAGAAAGCGCCATCAAGGCGTAGACCATCACTAATTACTGGGGCTTTTTGTTCAATCATAATTATCTCGTCCAAATGAATGTGTATGCTCGACAAAGAAGTCCTTGTCTTAAGTCACATCATGTTCGAATTTTGATAGCAATAATTTAACAATTACGACATTCTTATCCAGAAATACGACATAGATGAACTGCCCACTTGGTGACCACAGAGAATGAAAACGACACACACGTATCGCATTGGTTTTTTCCTTATTCCTGATTTTTCGATGCTCTCTTTTTCGGCGGTTATCGAACCTCTTCGAATGGCCAACCGCCTCGCTGGTTGCGATTTGTATCAGTGGGATATTTATGGATTCGAAGATAAAGAAGTGTCGGCCAGTAATGGCGTTTCATTCTCGCCAACACAGTCAGTCAACAACATTGCTCATTTAGACTTGCTGCTGGTTGTGGCAGGTATTGGCGCCCATGTTGCTGCTGCGAGTGGCTCGGTGAATCAGTGGTTAAAGCAAGCGCTTCGTCAAGGCATCGCCGTGGGCTCGACTTCGACAGGCAGCGTATTGTTAGCAAAAGCTGGCCTGTTAAAAAACAAAACGTGTACCGTGCATTGGGAGTCCGCCAACAGCCTGGCAGAGGAATTTCCAAACATTAACGTGACCAGTGAGTTGTACGAATTCGACCCACGCACACCAACTTGTTCGGGCGGCTTAGCCGGTTTGGATATGATGCTTCATTTAATTACAAACCAACATGGGAGTGACTTGGCGAATCAAGTGGCAGAGCAATGCATTCACCCTGCGATTCGCCCCGCGCATGATAAACAGCGGATGTCGTTAATCCGTAAGCACAACATCCGCCACCCGCGCCTGCTCGACGCGGTAGAAATCATGGAAGCCAACATGGAAGAGCCACTAAAGTGCTATGAAATTGGCGAGCAAGTAGGGTTATCGGTCAGGCAGATGGAAAGGTTATTTTTGCAATACTTGCAAGACAAACCAGGCAATTACTACCTTCAATTGCGCTTAGAACGCGCTCAACATTTGTTGTTGCAAACCATGCTGTCCATCACTCAAATCAGCACCGCTTGTGGGTTCAGTTCTACATCGTATTTTGCGCGCTGCTACAAAAAACGCTATGAAAAAACGCCGCGTGAAGAGCGACGTTTAGCTTAAGATTGAGTAAGAGAAAGGAGTTCGATCTCTTCGATCTCATCGTGATGTGTCAGACGGCTTATCGGACAACGTGCCTTGGTAAAGCAGTGATAGCCAAGCAAGTATCTGCTCTTTACTGGCTTTATCAAGTTGCAAACATCCCTCTTCTATCGCTGACACGCGTGAAGCGGACAATTCTTTCTCTGCCAAAATGCGAAACTTACCTCGCATCTCGTCTCGACTGAGAGGATTTTCAGGATTACCTCGCGCAATACAGGGAGGCGAAGTCAGTTTGTCGCCATTTTTCAGCGTCACCACGACATGCGCCCAACGTTCGGCTGGAAACTTATCATTGTAAGCGGACTCTTCAATTAACTTCATCCGCTCCGTAAGTGCCAAGCGAGAAGGCTCTTTCAGTCCTTTGGTGACGGCTTCTACCGTGACCGTATTATCCATGACCGCACTCGCGACTGAAAATGGCAAACTGTACTGAGCCTGCTCGGTTGTCTCTGGGCGCTTGGTATGCAGGCACACCGCCTGATGAAAGCTATGAACTTCGATAAGTTCAATCTCATCAGGTTCTAGTTTATTTTCTTGTTGCAGCGCTCTCACCGCTTCAACAGCGGGTTGAGCCCAACGACAAACCGGATACGGTTTAAAGTATTGCTTCAGGATATACCAGCGCTGCCCTAAATCTGCCCACAGAGCGTGAGTTTGTTGGTCCAGCAGAGTCACGGCTGGCGCGCCAGTAAAGCCCTCTTCTGCTAGCTCTGCACTGGCAAAGCCCGCCATCGCTCCCCAGCCAGAGCCGTCTTTGAGCATGGTGGGATGTTCAATACAACGCATCATTTGGCTGCGTGGACCATAAAACTCAGCAATGCCGAGCGCATGCTCTGTTTGTGCATCCGTTAAGTTTTTTCTTCTTGCAGACACCGCAGCGACGCCCAACGCATTCCAAGCACCAGAAGTATGATAATCACAAGCGGTTTGATGCAGCGCGATTCCGGCGCGAGTTGCAATTTCGTAGCCAATGATGAGGGACGTTAATAACTCTTCTCCCGTGATCGCTGACCCATGCATACTGGCGAGCAGCCCCGGCAAAACAGCGACGCCAACATGGCCTTTCGTCAGGACTTGGCCGTCGTGCGCGTCCATGCTGTCAATCAACATGCCGCCATATAGAGTCGCCCCACAACCACTGGCCGTGTGATCAGAAAACAGCATCGGCGTATCACCGGCAAACTGCTTCTGTGCGAGTTTAGCTACCATATTTTGCAGTTGCGTCGCTTTACCTGCTGCGGCGACACCCAACAGATCCAAGACGCAATATTTCGCTTGTTCAATAACGTCAGTAGGAAGCTGTTCAAAGGTTAATTCGTGAATAAATCGATGAATAGATTGCATCATCTACTGCTCCAGTTTTAGCGTTTTGCCTTCGACAATAGCGTTGTGATTAATGGTGTATTGCTGTCTCGCACGGTAGGCAGCTCGAACCTGGCTTTATCAGCATCGTCCAATGACAAAGTCGCAGTTATCAAGGTTTCACCGTCTTCTGCCTGCGCCAATAGCTCACCCGTTGCAGACAAAATACAGCTTCCCCCCCAAAACCACGCTTCGCCCTCTGGCCCGTAACGATTGGCCATCAAAACTGGGGTTCCGTAGAGCACCGCATAGAATTTAACGTTAACTAACCAGTTGTCTTCATTGGAAAAGTCTTTACTGACAATACTGCTGGCCGAATTGATCGGCGCGAGCAAGATGTCAGGCTTATCGAGTAGCGCACAATGAACCAAAGGTGGATTCCATAAATCGGCACAAATTAAAACCGAGCCTCGCCAATTTTCGTCAAGAGAAACGCTGGTAGTAGTCTCTCCCGAATGAAACCACTTACCCTCTTCAAGCCCACCATAGGTTGGTAAATTGACTTTGCGATGCACAGCAACCACCGTACCACCGAGCAACCAAGCCATCGCGTTGTAGTATTCTCCCGGAGCGGCCTGTTCAACAAAGCCGACAATCACGGACATGTGCGGTGCAAGTTGCGCAAGCTCTTTAAGCCGAGCATCATCACGCTTCATGGCGACTTCACGCACAGAAGATTGGAGCTGGTATCCGGTCAAGGAGAGTTCAGGAAACAGCAATAGCTGCGACCCCAAGGCCGCAGCTTGCTTTATGTAATCCTGATGAATATTCAGATTGGCATTCACATCGCCTAACTGGGCGTTGATTTGGGCCACACTGACTTGCAGGATAGTCATGGTATTACCCCAAGTTATGCTCAGATAGGAACTGGCTTGCGACTTCTGAGATCGAACGTCGCTCCACATCAACTTGTTGATTCAAAGTCGACATCGTATCGCCATCGATCGCCGCAGAAAGCGCGTTCATTTGCTCGGCAAGGTCTGGGTTCGCATCTAGCGTTTCTTGGCGAACCACAGGAGTGATCGCGTAATCAGGGAAAAACTGTTTGTCATCCGTTAAAACGGTAAAACCAAATGCTTTGATACGACCATCTGTTGCAAATACGAGCGCAGCATCGACTTCTTGCCCTTTTAGCGCATCATAAGTTAACCCAGTATCCATGCGTTTCACTTGGTCTCGTGAAGCTTTGAATTTGTAGGTTTTCTGTAAAGGTCGGAAGCCATCTTTTCGTGCATAGAATTCCGCATTCAAAGCAATGGTCATTGGCGGGTCTTGGCGCATTTGCTCGGCAAACTCGGACAAGGTTGAGATGCCACGTTGTTTCGCATCGTCACTGCGCATAGCGAGCGCGTAGGTGTTGTTCGCTTTTGAAGGGTTAAGCCAAACTAGGCCTTTCTTCGCATCGAGTTCCTTAACGTGTTGATACACTTGCTCTGCTGGGAGCTTGTCTTTGACTTTGTTGTAAATGATCAGTGATGTGCCCGTGTATTCCCAATAAAGATCAATCTGGCCGTTTTCTTGCGCTTTACGCAAAACCGCACTGCCCATGCCCGAACGCTTATCAACGTCGTAGCCTTTTTTGGTTAAATATTGAGACGTGATCTCCGTTAAAAGCTGTTGTTCTGTAAAGTTTTTGCCACCTACGACGATTTCCGCGGATGCGTGAAAACTTGAAAGCAGTACACCAACGGCCAGCAAGCGGCGAGTAATTTGCTTTAACATGTTTGACTCCTGTCTGTGTTCAATTTTTAGGATTGTTATTGTCTAGCTCTAATAGGGTTACAGCCTTTAGGTACAGTGACATAGGAAACGGCTCCTACCACACTGTCGATAGCGATAGCCAACATCGCTGTAGGAATAGCGCCTGCCAGCATCATGATGGGTTCATCCAGATCAATACCGGTAAAAATGAGCTCCCCTAACCCACCGCCACCAATTAAGAAGGCCAGTGGCACGGTGCCCACGTTGACAGCTAACGCCGTGCGGATACCGGCAAAAGTGACGAACAGCGCATTAGGAATTTCAACCTGAAATAACATTTGTAACTCGGTCATACCAATGCCTGACGCCGCTTCTTCTAAATGAGCGGGCACTTCTTTCAGCCCGATGTAGGTGTTTCTGACAATCGGCAACAACGAGGCAATCGTCAGCCCAAATACCGCAGGCACGGTGCCAATGCCAAGAAAGCTCATTGCCAGCGCAAGAATAGCTAAAGTAGGAATCGTGGTCCCCACATTCAAAACCTGCATCGCCGATTCTGCGACTTTCTGAAAACGAGGACGGCTGAGCAATACGCCGACGGGAATAGCGATTAGGATCGCCAATCCACCAGACAGCAGCACCAGTTCAATGTGCTGAACCGTCAAATAAACAATGTCTTCTTGGTAGTAGAGGAAATCATCGATCGTACCCGCGCCTTGTAAATAAATACCCAACGCAAAGACACACGCCAATAAAACGAAATAGTAGGTTTGTTTTAGCTGATTGGTCACGATGCCTCCTTAGCCTGATGCAATGGCTGTGGCTCACTAAGAGAGGTATCGCGCTGATAAGTTGCGCCTAGATAATGAGTAATGCCGCGCTGTGTGACTTCGCCCACTAAGCGGCCATTCTCGTCAACACACGGCATCCAAACAATGTCGTGCGTGAACATCTTCGACGCGACTTTACGCAGATCATCCGTGGTTCGGGCGATTGTTTTCAGGCCGACATAATGTTCACCGCAGTACCCCTTCATATTGATTGCTGTAGCTTTTGGCACATAACCGATAGGCTGGTGTTGGCCATTTACTAATATCACGGCGTCGCGATACCCATACGCGTCAATTTTGGTTAAAGCGTCGGCAAGCGTCTCGTTAGGTTTCACGTGCGCAAAGGTGGTCTGCATGACGGACTCAGCCGTCACTAAGCGTAGACGTTTAAGTGCGCGATCATCTCCGACAAAGTTTTTCACGAAATCATCTTTCGGGTGTGCGAGTAAATCGTCAGGCGTATCATACTGAACCAGATGACCATCACGGAAAATCGCAATTCTATCGGCCATTTTGACCGCTTCATCAATGTCATGACTGACAAGCATGATGGTCTTGTTGAGCTCTTGCTGCATTTTAAGGAACTCATCCTGGATTACTTCACGGTTGATCGGGTCAATCGCGCCAAATGGTTCATCCATCAGCATGACGGGAGGATCCGCCGCTAGCGCTCGGGCAACACCAATTCGTTGCTGCTGTCCGCCAGACAACTCATTTGGATAACGATTAAGGAAGACACTAGGATCAAGAGCCACCATCTCCAATAGCTCTTTTGCACGCGTCATGTATCTTGCTTTATCCCACCTTAATAACTTGGGAACCACCGCGATGTTTTCGCCAATCGTCATGTTGGGAAATAGGCCAATTTGCTGAATAACATAACCGATGTTGCGGCGCAGAGTGACCGTATCCATCCCAGAAGTATCTTCACCGCCAAGATAGATCTTGCCCGATGTCGCGGGAATAATTCGGTTGACCATTTTCAGCGTGGTGGTTTTGCCACAACCGGATGGGCCAAGTAACACACAAATTTCACCACTGGGAACTTCCATCTCAATGTGATCTGCGGCAGTCACCGGGCCATTAGGCGTTTCAAAAATTTTGGTTAGCTTGTCAATTTTGATCATTTGAATGTCCCTATTATTTGTCCTTTATCGAGCAGCGGTTAGGCCCGGTGGCGTTAATCTTTTTTGTAGTCGAATCAATCCGTAATCCGCGATGATAGCCAGAAGGCTGACGGCGATGGCACCAACGATCAGTTGTCGAGGATCACTTTGCGAGATGCCACGGCTGATAAACACGCCCAGCCCACCGGCTCCGATATACGCGGCGATCGCCATAACGCCAATATTCATTACTACTGCCGTTCTCACACCCGCCATAATCACCGGAATCGCCAATGGAATTTCCACCATTTTCAAACGTTGAAAAGGCGTCATCCCGATACCGCGAGCAGCCTCTCTGAGCGATGGTTCTACGTTGTGAATTGCGGTATAAGTGTTGCGAATAATAGGCAGCTGAGAATAAAGCAGTACGGTAATCACGGCGGGCACGTAGCCAATCCCATGACCAATGGTCGATAAGAGAGGAATCATCAAACCAAACAATGCGATTGAAGGAATGGTGATAATGATGGACGCTACGTAAAGCACCACTTTCGCAGCGCGCTCATTTTGTGTGATAAGAATGCCGATAGGTACGCCAGTTAAGATGGCAAGCCCAACAGCCAGAGCAACCAAAGAGATGTGCTCCATGGTAAGCGTACCTAGCAGCGCTAAGTTATCTATGGTGAAATTTAGTAAGTCCAAGTAGGTCTCCCCCAACTGTGATTCGCAACCAAGTTAACAGGAGATTAAATTACGCTACTTTTTATTAACAGTGTTGTAAAATAGCGACACGTAAAGATAGAAATACGAAATATTAAGAAAGGAATGAACTGGCTTTCTCATCACCAAAAACACGCTTGATTGGCGATGAGTAGCACTAGTAAACAATTTGATTATATAGGAACTTAAAAGCCTGTGCTGGCATGAAGAACTGACTACAACGAGCGGTTAAATTGCTCCACGGCCTCTACAACACGGCTAGCGCCATCTTGTATTTCATTCATCACATTGCCTGCTTTTTCAGAGAGCTCTAGCGTATCTAGTGCTTCTTTTTGGCATTTAGCGATCAGCTTAACTGCGTTATCTGTTCGCTGTAGGTTTTCACTGACCATTGTGACAATTTCATCGGTGGTTGCATTGGTTCTTGTAGCAAGCTGTCTGACTTCATCGGCAACAACGGCAAAACCTCTACCATGCTCACCCGCACGAGCCGCTTCTATCGCCGCATTTAACGCCAATAAGTTAGTTTGGTCAGCGATACCACTGATGCTATTTACCAACTCGCTAATACGCGATGAGTGCGCTTTAAGCTCGTCAATCGCGGTGTTCGCTTGCTGCATTTGCTCGGAAAGTATCTGCATCTTTTCTAACGTTGAGCCTATAACCTCTTGCCCTTGCAGGGTTTGTGTTCCAGTTTCTTGCGAGATTTCATTCGCCAATTGCGCAGCCTGGGCCATTTTCTGTTCCTGCATCACCTGCTGGGTAATATCTGTCGCGAACTTAACGACCTTGTAGAGCTCTCCTCTGTCGTTATGGATAGGGTTATATGAAGCCTCTAACCACACCTCTTCACCATAACGGTTAACTCGTTTGAATCGCTCTGATGAAAATTGCCCTTTTGCTAAACGTTGCCAAAACTCACGGTAAGCTTGAGAGCTCGACTCTTCCTGATCACAAAACATGCGATGATGCTTCCCTAGAATCTGATCAAGCGTATAACCCATTGTGTTTAAGAAATTATCGTTGGCTTTTAAAACATGGCCATCTAATGTGAACTCAATCACCGCCATAGAACGACTTAATGCATTTAGCATGTCCTCTTGCTCACGGGATGATTTGATCGTTCGCGTAAGTTCAGAAGCAAAAACAAAAAAGCTTTCTACTTCTCTGCGCTCATTTAAAACAGGCTGGATAATCGTTCTTAACCAGGCTTCCTCACCATTACCTTTCTGTACTTGCAATGCCCCATTCCAGAACACTTTATCTTGGACGGCTTTCTTCATTCGATGAAAGTGGTCTGTATTGCGCGAATTTGACGGTACCAATTCAGTAATTGATTTCGTTAAGATCTCATCATCATGTAAGAAAAGTTCTTGCTGTAGTTTAGTATTTGCAGAAGTAATGATACCTTTACTATCCAATGTTAAGCGGATCATCTCTTCATCTAAACTGGTTTGGATTTGCTGCAGGATTTGCAACTCCTGCTTTAATCGTTGATTTTCTTGTTGAAGCGACTTATTAAAAAACATGACTTTCTCTCATTTGACCGACCTTCGGATTAGTCAAAGGTTTATTATTTGTATACCGAATAAACTGCAAGCGGCAAAATCGTTTGGTTGCATATTCAAACGCGATTTCTATTTCTTATCAAAGGACCCCGCAGGGAATACGGCGATTTTTTCTCCAGTGTAACCTAAGCGCAGTATACTGAAATTTCTTCAGCACCCAAGTTGTTTATATATTTATCAATATTAAAGCTCTTTATCGCCAATTTGAGGTTTATATTTGTGGATATACTTATATGGAGAAGTGGTGTGTTCAGATCAATAAGCCTTTTCATTTAAAAAAAGGGCCTTGACTTAGTTCCAATAATTTTCGCCGTTTTACCGCTTTTCCACCCGACTTTTGAGCGATTACCCACTCCTTATTCGCTTGTATTTCTATTAACAACGCACGGAGCAACAAGCGCATCGATTTGCCCAGTATCAATACGTTGTGGTATTCGCTCATTCAGTTTGCCGTGAAGGTGATGAATCACCACCTCATCAGTCGATTCGTCACGATCAGAAATGAGGCAATGAGGTAATAACGCATGACACCAGAGATTACATTATGTGTCCAACATTGTGCCCACTCCTAAGTTTCATAACTTCCTTCCCTCGGACGCTTCTATCTCTCACCACAGCAACTATGCTTTAAACGACATGTATTCAATTGTCTAGCTTCAACATATGAAGGTTAAGTGAACATAAACAAGCGAAGGAAACAGGGCCATGGAAGTCGATAAAAATGATAAGTTAACAAAAAAATTACAGATAGTGATTCATTGGTCTGTAAGAGTATTGTCGATAGTTATGTTGTTTGTAATCGTCATGGGTGTGATAGATGTTGCATGGACGATATATCAAAAACTTATCACGCCACCTAAACTCATTCTGACGATTTCAGATATGCTAGCCACTTTTGGTGCTTTTATGGCCGTTTTAATTGCTATTGAAATTTTCATCAATATAACTATTTACCTGAGAGAAAATGTTATTCATGTAAAAATCGTCATGGCCACCGCGCTGATGGCAATCTCCCGAAAGGTCATTATTATAGACTTTGAAACCTTGTCTCCAATGTACCTGATTGGAATTGCGGCTGTAGTTCTTAGTATGAGTCTTGGTTACTGGCTGATCCATAAACTGCCCAATAAGAGCCATACTGAATAAACTTCTCAGCCTCCCGACTTTTCAGATACTCTCACGGCATGAAAAAGTCTTGTCTTGGCACGTTGAAGCTAATAAATTCCTCCATGCTAGGCTCTATATACTGCGAGACTACAAGATTATAGAGTAGTGCCTAAGCGGAGAAATTATCGATATTGTTTTCTAGCAGCTAATCTTTGAGTATTGGCACAGCTCAATGGGGGCAAGTGTTGCTCCAGTTCCCCCATCTGATATATATCCTCAACATCTATGCATTTTACTTTCAACTTTTCCGTGGTCCTCTTAAACAAGGTCGTCACGAGTAGCCTGAAGGATTACATCCGGCTAGAAGTAACAGCCAGAAAAGTGATTGTCAGGTGGTCGGTCATCTCGCCGTAAAATTAGCTCTTAACGTATACCTTCAGCTCAGTTTGCGAAACAGCCTTAAAGGTCAAAGTAACTTTCAATCCCATTCAGAGTGTTGGTCGTGGCCACAGCGGCTAATATCAACCCCATGATCCGACTTACAGCACTAGCTCCTGTATTCCCAATAATCCTGTGTATGCCGCTGGCCATTAATAGCAAGATATAAACAACCAATAGTACCAGCAGCATCATAGCCACGGTCTGGACTTGCTCCCAAATATTAAACCGCACGTTCTCTGTGAGTAAAACGGCGGCTAATATTGCGCCAGGGCTAGCAATTGATGGAATGGCTAGAGGAAAAACTGCTGTATCATGATGACTATTGAGCGTTCTGATTTCTTCTGCTGGTTTACTCTCACCAAATATCATAGTCAAAGCAAACAAGAACAATACGATACCGCCCGAGATTTGAAACGCAGACAAGGGAATACGCATTGCTGTAAGTATGATTTCACCAGCAACAACAAAAAACAGTAGGATAGCAGCGGAGAATAGAGTCGCAAACAGAGCGACCTTACGCTTTGCCACTTCTTCATAGCTTTTTGTGGCTGCGATAAAAACGGGCACAGTACCTATGGGATCGATGACAGCAAAGAAAAAGATAAAAGTTGCCACAAAGTCAATCATGCTACTTCTCCAGTACCAATTTAGCTTTAAGGATAGAAGATCAGCTTGAAGTAGCAGAGAAAATGTTTGACGCTAACATAGCGAGAGCTCATTCAGAAAAACAAAAATGGTGCGTTATTTACAATACAGAACTTACTTCTATCCTATCGATAACTATTAATATCTCAAAGGTAATGACTACCATACCTAACGGTAGTCGCCATCGCTTTAGACTTCTCAGAGAACATCAAAAAAAACAAGTGAACGAGAAGAATATCGACGTCATAAGATAGTGAGGCTTTAGTGTTTATACCAGTGCTCTTTTGACTCCATTTGAGCTTTTACTTCTGCACTATATTCAGCAGTAGGTCGTGCCAATAACCTTGGAATGCCGATAGGTTCTCCGGACTCTAAACAATAGCCATACTCCCCTGTGCGCAAGCGAGCCAACGATTGTTGAATCTTAGGTAACAACTTTTGCTCTCTATCTATGATTCTTAATGCGATTGCAGATTGCTCCTCACTGGACGCCCTATCGCTTTCGTCACTGAATTCCATTGGCGCAATCATCTCTTCTTTCGCGCGTTCAATATGCGCTAACGTCGATTCATAAAGCTCAAATAATCGGTTTTCAAAAAATGCGAGCTGAGCTTCATTCATATAATCCGCCTCGGGCGCTGCAAGAATTTCTTCTTCTGTCATGACATGCTTTTTCTCTTCGTTCATAGAACCTCCACACCGAGATAAGAGTTCGCTCTCTAAATTCCGTACATCTGAATCTGTATAACTTAACGACGAATGAATGCGCCAATAAGGTGCAGTACTCGACACAGTCACAAACTGCTTGATGCCAGAGTTAAGATCACCGACTATATTAATTGTTATATTATAACATTACACTATAAAGAGCATGAGCATGAACACCCAGAAACTCCCTGTTACGGTTTTGTCCGGCTTTCTAGGCGCAGGAAAAACAACCGTTTTAAGTCATATTCTTAACAATAGACAAGGCAGAAAAGTGGCGGTCATCGTCAACGACATGAGCGAAGTCAACATCGATGCAGCGACCGTTCAGAATGAAGTTTCTCTCAACCACAGTGAAGAAAAGTTGGTTGAAATGAGTAACGGTTGCATCTGTTGTACCCTGCGTGAAGATCTGCTTGAAGAAGTCACTAAACTCGCGCAAGAAGGCAGATTCGATTACTTAGTTATCGAGTCCACTGGCATCGCCGAGCCACTTCCCGTTGCAGAGACTTTTACGTTTGCTGATGAAAACGGGCTATCACTTTCAGACGTTGCACGTTTAGACACCATGGTTACGGTGGTTGATGCGATTAACTTTCTGCGTGATTACGATGAAGCTAAGTTCTTAACAGAGACAGCCGAATCATTAGGTGAAGACGATGAACGCAGCGTTGCTGACTTACTCGTTGATCAAGTAGAGTTCGCTGACGTTATCTTGATAAGTAAAACCGACCTTGCTGAGAAATCAGAAATCGAAAGGCTTCTTGCGATTCTTAAAACTCTTAATACATCGGCCACTATTCTTCCTATCTCGAATGGTGAAGTAGAACTTGATGCGGTACTCGACACACAAAGCTTCAGTTTTGAAAAGGCACAACAAGCCCCAGGTTGGTTGAAGGAAATGCGAGGCGAGCACATACCGGAAACCGAAGAATACGGCATTTCCAGCTTTGCCTATCATGCGAGACGCCCTTTCCATCCAGAGAAGTTTTACGACTTCCTCCACAATGCGAAAGATTACGGCAAACTGATTCGTTCCAAGGGTTACTTTTGGCTAGCAACCAGACCAGAGTTTGTCGGTCAATGGAGCCAAGCGGGAGGCATCGCACGTTATGGTGTTGCGGGTATGTTTTGGAAAGCGATTCCGAAGGAGGAATGGCCGACGGATCAAGATTACCTAGATGCTATAAACGACGTTTGGCAAGAACCATACGGCGATATGCGACAAGAATTGGTGTTTATTGGTCAGGGATTAGAGCAAGAGAAATTGATTGCTCGTCTTAACGAATGCTTGTTAACAGAAGATGAGATGGAGCAAGGGCTCGACTATTGGTTATCTCTGGAAGACCCTTTCCCTGAATGGGAACAGTAAACGACTGAGATACAAAAAGCCTCCCACCATTCGGGAGGCTTTTTCGTTACACATGTGCCGTCCTAAATAAGGTTGACACTTTCCCCCCCAAAAAAATTGGAGAGTGTTATGAAATCAACAACTAAAAGAACTCAGCGCGATTACTCCCTCGCTTTTAAAC
>NZ_JAWOVZ010000013.1:0-136028 GCF_033340175.1 Vibrio sp. 1557
TTTAAAATACAAAACGCCCGATGAAGTACATCGAGCGTTTTAGTTAAAAAGTGTCAACCCATATCAGGACGGGTCAAATACTTCAAAAAAGTGACTAAGCGATATTCGTCACCTCTAGGATCAGCTCGGCTTTTTTAGGTAAATAAATACTGAATTTACTGCCCTTTCCCCATTCCGACTCGGCTTTTAGCTCACCACCCGTTTGGCTGAGGATACTTTGAGAGACCGACAGCCCTAACCCTGTGCCTTCTCGCTTCGTCGTGTAAAATGGTGAGAAGATTCGATTCAAGTTTTCTGGCTTAATACCGCAGCCCTCATCGATAACATGAATCGCGGCTCCTTTCACTTCTCCCTCTTCAATCCAGTCTTCACTGACTACTGTTAAAGTGCCTTTGCCGTTCATTGCGTGAATGGCGTTCATTTGCAAATTAACTAAGATTTGTAGCAAGTGGTGACGGTTTATCTCAACGGACGTATGCGCTTGTAGGTCAGTCACAAACTCAACGTCGCGTTTCTTGGTGCCAGTTTTAACCAAGGTGATGCTTTCATCAATAATAGGATTGACATGTTGCCAAGTGATTTCATCTTGAACACCGCCTTGGCGACTGTATTGCAATAAACTGCGTGTGATATTGCGGATACGATCAATTTGCGCGTGAATCGCATCAATTTCTTCTTGTACTCGACTTGCATCGTCACCCAATTCAAAATGGATCAATTCTACGTTGCCAAGAATCACGGCGGTTGGGTTATTAATTTCGTGAGCAATCCCCGCGGTGAGTTCTCCCAGCGCTGCCAGTTTTTCATGAACAACGAGTTTGTCGCGGGTTTGGTTGAGCAATTGAATATGCAGTTCAAGATCTTGGGTTTTTTCTCTCAGGCTTGCCGTACGCTCTTGAACTTTGCATTCAAGTTGAGCTGCGGAGTTTTTCAGTTCAATTTTGCGCTCTTCTAGCGCGTCTAACATATCATCAAACTGTCTGGCTAACTGCGCAAGTTCATGATCGGCATCTAATCCTAACGGGCCAATCCGTTTTTCTTTACCTTGTTGGACCTGCTTCACCACTTTGTGAATGCGTTCGATCGGTCGAAACAGATCATAAGAACCGCGATATACCATCACGCCAGAAACCAGCAATAACATAACCGTAATCAAGCTGATTTCGGCAATGTTGGTCATGTAGGCTTTAACGAATGGCCACATTAGGTAACCGGTATAAAGCATACCAATGACGTTGTCGTATTGGTCTTTGATCGGTTGATACGCCGTAATATACCAAGCGTCATACACATAGGCTCGGTCAACCCACTGTTCACCCTTCGAAAGTACTTGGTTATACACTTCTGCGCTCACGCGAGTGCCTATAGCGCGCCCTAGTCTATGATCGCTGTCTAAAGGAACGTTGGTGCTCACACGCAAATCATCAAGAAATACCGTCAACGTACCCACAGGGCGAAGGCGGTCATTATCACTTAAGTATATGAGATCGCGGATTTGATCCACCAGCACTGTACTATTGTTAAGGAGCAAACCACCATCAAGAAAGCCGATCAAATCGTTCGCTTGGCTGTATACCGGAATCACGGTTCGACTGACTAACCCACGCGCCTCCCTGTCACCATCAGCAAGAATAGGCACTTCTGCTCGTTTGGCGAGTTCAGGATCGAGGCGTTCGAGTTCTTCTTTATTGAGTACATCAAAAAACGATTCGCGCTTGGTGAGATCCATAAAGCGGAATTTGTTTTCCATGGAATTAACGCGTTGGAAAGAGAGAAAATCTAAAGCATATCTTTTCTTCTGCTCTGTGACCCACTTTTGCAGGTCACCTTGTGGCATTCCTTTATTAATGCGAATACGGAAATCGTACGAATCGGCAAACGCCCGCACGTAATTGGCTTGCTTTTGCTGTAACAACGTTACACTGTTATTTGCAACACCAAGACGTTCCGAGACATCAAGCAGCGCATTTTGCCACGTGTAATGAATAGACCAATAAATGGTAATGCCGATCAGAGCTAACAATGTGAGGAAAATCGGCGCAGAGGTTAAGAATAACAAGCGATAACGCACCATGGTTTTAAAACGGTGCGTCCATTTTGACAATCCTTTGTGCTGTGGGCCGTTAGTCGGCATATTCCTCACCCTCAGAATCCCATTCTTTGTACTTACGTTCTAAGGTCTTGCGAGCTACGCCCAAGTCACGAGCAGCAGCAGACTTATTGCCTTCATGCAAGTTAACGACTTGTTTAATATGTGCTTTCTCGACTTCTTTTAACGTCCAGCTGTTTGGATAGCCTTCGCCAGTAAATTCTTTGCCTTCTCTAAAGGTTGGTAACTCAGCAGAGTGAGAAACAGTAATCGATACATTAGGCAGTGAATGCCCGCCATTCAGCTCTCGCCAATAGTGTGCAGGTGGTTTGCCAAGCAAGATACAACGCTCAATCAAGTTTTTCAGCTCACGAATGTTTCCCGGCCAATCGTACTCACTCATGGCTTCCATGTCCTCGTGCGCCCATTTTGGCGCAGGCATACCGAGCTCGCGCGTCAGCATGTTGCTGAAAAATGGCACCAACTCAAATAAGTCGGTTTTGCGCTCTCGCAGCGGACACACTTCAATTTTCAGAACGTTTAAACGGTAATAGAGGTCACTGCGGAAATTACCTTGATTGACCTCTTCTTGCAGGTTTCGGTTGGTTGCCGCTACGATACGGACATCAATACTGATCTCTCTTTCTGAACCGACAGGGCGAATCGTACGCTGCTCTAACACACGTAATAATGATGCCTGCATTGCAAGTGGCATCTCCCCGATTTCGTCAAGAAATAAGGTGCCACCGTTCGCAACACGGAACAAACCTTCACGCGATTTTTTTGCACCGGTAAACGCGCCCGATGTATGACCAAACAACTCACTTTCTAAAAGCTCTGGTGCAATCGCGCCGCAGTTGATTGGCACAAACGGGCCCGTTCGCCCACTCGCCTGGTGGATACCTCGTGCAACTAGTTCTTTACCCGTACCCGACTCACCTTCCACCAAAACAGAAGCGCGTGATGGTGCAAATTGGTTAATAAGTTGCTTAAGCAGACGCGTTTTTTCTGAGCCGCCGATGATCTCTGAGGTATTGTGACGTTGGTAATCGCGTGTCATGGCGTACTGCATGCGTTCGTTCAAACGGCGATCCATACAGCGACTGACCGCTTTTAACATCTGCTCAAGGTTGAATGGTTTGAGGATAAAGTCGGAAGCACCGAGCTGTAGCGCTCGAATGGCAATTTCTAAATCCGCATAACCCGTCATAAAAATCACATCGGCACGTTTGTCATCATCTTCAAACGCTTCTTCCCACTCAATTCCAGAACGCCCTGGCAGATTAATATCCAGTAAGATCAGATCATAATGTCGAGAATTACGCAGTTGTTCTGCTTCTTCGATGCTACCAGCTGTATCGACATGTGAAAAAAGCTTACCCAATGCCTTTTTCAAGATGGCTTGCATGCCTAATTCATCATCGACGACCAGTACGGAAAAGGCGCTATATTGTTGGTTTGTACTAAGATGGGATTGAGTAGACATATTTACCCCAGATGGATTTCGATGGGACAGAGTGTACCAAGTTTAAACAGAGATACCCTACAAAAAGTGCGACATTTTGTACCAACGCAAACTTTTATGCAAATAACCCCATGATTTAGTGCATAAACCAAGCACTTTAAGCTTGTAAAAGGTTGGCATCTTGTTTGCTATAAGGTGGATACGGAGCGCATTTAAGTGATCTCAGGATGTTGATGTTTGCTTATTCCAACACCCTAAGACAACTTGCGTATTACGCTAATCGCTCTCGTCCAAAAAGGCTTCTCCCTAAAACCTGGAGAGATTCCAAAGAATCATTGGAAAGGAACACATAAAAATGAAAAAAATTGCGCTAACTCTGGCTGCAACGTCTATCACGCTTGTAAGTTACTCTGCGTTTTCTGCTCAAGACGGAGAACATGTTCGCCTTGCAACCACAACCAGTACTTACCATTCAGGTTTACTTGATTACCTGCTTCCACAATTTGAAAAAGACACGGGCTACAAAGTCGATGTTATTGCTGCAGGTACGGGTAAAGCCTTAAAAATGGGCGAAAACGGTGACGTAGATTTGGTGATGACACATGCACCAAAAGCTGAAGGCGCATTTGTTGAGAAAGGCTACGGCGTTTTACCTCGCAAGCTAATGTACAACGACTTTGTGATTGTAGGCCCGAAAGCTGACCCAGCAACAATCAAAAATGACGAAGGCGTGTTAGATGTATTCAAAGAGATCGCAAACAAAAACGCAACGTTCATCTCTCGCGGCGATGATTCTGGTACGCACAAAAAAGAAATGGGCTTCTGGGCTCAAACTAAAATCGAACCGAACTTTGGTGGCTACCGTAGCGTAGGTCAAGGTATGGGCCCAACTCTAAACATGGCGTCAGAAATGCAAGGCTACACCATGACGGACCGCGGCACATGGCTGGCTTACCAAAACAAATTGGATCTAGAAATTCTGTTCCAAGGCGATGAAAAACTGTTTAACCCGTACCAAGTTATTCTTGTTAACCCTGAGCGTTACCCAACGATCAACTACCAAGGTGCGAAGGCATTCAGTGATTGGTTGGTAAACCCTCGCGGACAGGAACTTATCAATGGTTTCCGCCTAAACGGTAAACAACTGTTTGTTGCGAATGCTGAGAGCAAATAACGCAATATGAATCTTGCTGATACAACACTGGAAGCGCTTCGCTTACTGGTGAATTTTGATGCAGACCTATGGGAGATCGTTGCGGTCTCCTTTAGTGTTTCTATTACGGCAATATCCCTAGTGGTATTGCCGGCTATTTTGATGTCCTTTGTACTGGCGTATACCGACTTTCGCGGTAAATGGTTTTTGTTGTCGATCGTAAATACGCTGCAAGCGGTCCCTACCGTGGTGATTGGCCTGTTGCTGTACATGTTGCTGTCGCGTGCTGGCCCTTGGGGAGACTGGCAAATGCTGTTCACTCAGAAGGCAATGATCTTCGGCCAAATGGTGATCTGCTTCCCTGTTTTGGTATCGATGATGCATGGTGCATTACAATCTAGCGACCGTCGTGCAGTGGAAACTGCCATCACGCTGGGCGTCTCCATTCCGCGCTTGGCAGCTACGATGATTTGGGAAACCCGCTTTCCTCTACTTGCGGCTATCATTGCAGGGTTTTCACGTATCGTGACCGAGGTGGGCTGCTCAATGATGGTTGGTGGGAACATTATGGGCGTGACGCGAAATATTCCCACGGCTATCGCAATGGAAAGCAGTAAAGGTGCTTTTGCGCAAGGAGTTGCATTAGGAATTGTATTACTATCTTTAGCGTTGGCTCTAAACTTCTTCTTATCAAGCATGAGAGGCAAAGGCTACCTCAGAACATAGAACATGAAGCAAACAAACGACTCACCATTAACCCCATGTCGAGGCGAATTATGACTATAAAAATCACCGCCGAACAGTTATCCATGCGCTTTAAAGAGCGTGTGCTTTTCCACATCCCTGAGTTAGCCATCGGCCCAAATGATGCCATTTATCTCAAGGGTGACAATGGTGTGGGCAAAACTACCCTACTCAAAATCCTTGCTGGCTTGCTCAAACCCTCTACTGGCGATGTTGTTGCGCCAAAAGATACGTGGCTGAAAAGACTGACGTGTCGCAATGGTCGTGTCGATGTGATTTATCTCCATCAATCCCCTTACCTTTTTGACGGCACTGTATATGAAAACGTAGTCTATGGAGTGAAATATCAACAAGACACGCAAAAAGATAAGCGAGCTCAAGTTATTCACGCGCTGCGCATGGTAGGTTTAGAAACCTTAGCGGACGAACATATTTCCGTGTTGTCCGGCGGTGAAAAACAGCGCGTTGCCATGGCAAGGGCTTGGATTTTAAAACCGTCGATTTTATTGATGGATGAGCCAAGTGCGTCTTTAGACCAAGAATCCATTGAACGATTGGTAATGATGGCGAAAGATCTTTTGGATCGTGGTTCCAGTATCGTGGTGACAAGCCATCAGGCCAACGCACTGACCGACTTATGTAAAAAACAGTGGTGGATTAAAGACAAGACTTTGATAGAGTCTCCTCTGTTGTATGTCATACCAAAAGAAACATCCCAAGAGAATGCATATGCTTCAACCAACACAAACTAGTTGGGTCATTTTGGCTGGTGGCCAAGCCAGCCGTATGGGTGGAAAAGATAAAGGTCTGATTGAATTAAATCAGAAGCCACTCATCGAACACGTTATTGAACGTTTATCTCCACAAACTCCACGCATTTTAATTAATGCCAACCGAAACCATGATGCGTACAGCAAATTTGGTTTCGTATTTAGTGATCAATTCAAAGATTTCCCTGGGCCTATGGGCGGTATTCACGCGGGTTTGATGCATGCTGAAACTGACTGGGTCGGATTTGTACCTTGCGATAGCCCACAAATCAACACCGACCTTGTCGAGCGTTTCTGCCAGTTCGTCAAAGAAGACAGCGATATTTTGGTCGCGCATGATGGTGACCATCAGCAACCTGTTTTTACGCTCTACCACAAGCGCGTACTGCCAAAACTCACCGCATTTTTAGAACGTGGCGACCGCAAAATCATTCTGCTCTACAAAGAGTGCAACACTAGTTACGTTGACTTTAGCGACTCACCAAACTGTTTCGTCAACTTGAACACTCCGGAAGAACTGGCGCAATTTGGACAATTAGAATCATGAAACACACGCTAAACATTCCTATTCTTGGTTTTGCGGCTTATTCAGGCACAGGCAAAACCACGCTACTTGAAGCCCTATTGCCAAAGCTGACCGAAGCAGGTTTACGCATTGGCATGCTAAAACATGCGCACCACAACTTCGATGTCGATAAGCCGGGTAAAGACAGCTACCGTTTACGCAAAGCTGGCGCATCTCAAATGCTGATTGCTTCTCGCAACCGTTTTGCGTTAATGACAGAAACGCCAGAAGCCGAAGCGGAGTTTGAATTCCTATTAACACGTTTTGATGAAGACATGCTTGATGTGGTTTTGGTCGAAGGCTGCAAAAACATCGCGTTTCCTAAAATCGAATTGCACCGTGAAGAAGTCGGCAAGCCTTGGCTTTATCCAAACGATGAAAACATCATCGCTATCGCTTCAGACGGCGGCGAGTTGGACTCTGAACTGCCACAAATGAACATCAATGATCTTGAAGCGATTGCTCAGTTCGTTATTCAGTATGTTCAAGAAGCGAAAGCACCAAAAAACAAAGAGAAAGAAGCCGCATGTTGCGACACACTTTCTCCTGCTTTCCTTTCTGTGGTTCAAGGCCAAGAGAAAATCCTTTCTTTGGTGAACACGGTTTCGGAAATAGAAGCATGCAAGATTGAAAACGCCTATGGCCGCGTTCTTGCGGAACATATCGTTTCACCAGTAAATGTGCCGCAATACACCAACTCCGCGATGGACGGTTATGCCATCCGCAGTGATGATGTTGACCGTGATAGCTACCAAGTGGTTGCTGAAGTGATGGCGGGCCATGCTTACGATCAGCCTCTGGAAGTTGGTCAAGCAGTTAAGATCATGACTGGCGCACCAACACCACGTAACGGCGACACAGTGGTCATGCGTGAGCAAGCCTCTCAAGAAGGTGACAAGGTCACCTTTAACAGTGCGAATATCAAAGCAGGCCAAAACGTTCGTCAAGCAGGTGAAGATCTCGCTATCGGCAGTGACGTCTTTACCGCAGGCACTCGCCTAGCCTCTCCAGAAATGGGCATGATCGCTTCGCTTGGTTTTGGTGAAGCGAATGTGTTCCGCAAAGTGAAAGTTGCCGTGTTCTCCACCGGTGACGAAGTACAAGCGCCGGGAACAGAGCAAAAAGCGAATTCTATCTACGATTCCAACCGTTTTACCATCATGGGCATGCTTGAAAAGCTCGGCTGCGAGATCTTGGACTTCGGTATTCTGGAAGACAACGAAAAGTTAATGATTGAAGCGTTGGAAAACGCATCGGCGCAAGCGGACGTGGTTATGACTTCTGGTGGCGTATCTGTTGGTGATGCGGATTACATCAAACTTGCCTTGGATAAACTTGGTCAAATAGATTTTTGGCGAATCAACATGCGTCCGGGACGTCCATTAGCGTTTGGTCAAATCAACAACAAGCCGTTCTTTGGTCTGCCGGGCAACCCTGTGGCAGTGATGGTTTCATTCATCAACTTTGTTGAGCCTGCACTGCGTAAGATGCAAGGCGAACAAGGCTGGAAGCCTCTGAAAGTGAATGCCATCGCGACTGAGAATCTTCGCTCTCGCCAAGGTCGTACCGAATTTAGTCGAGGAATCTATGAACTGGATAACACTGGCCGTTTAACCGTTCGTACAACAGGCAAGCAAGGCTCTGGTATTTTGCGCTCAATGAGTGAGGCAAATTGTTTGATCGAAATCTCCCCAGCTATTGATACAGTAAAAGCGGGAGAAAGCGTGACAATTATCCCACTTCAAGGCAGAATCTAGCTCAAACTAGAAATTCAAAGGTCAGCGAGTCTGGCCTTTTTGTTTAATACAGAAACCTTTTCAGAGAGACAGCTATGGCTCGCACCATTCTTTACACTTACAAAGACCAAGACAAAGAACTGACGTTCTCATACCAGCAGCACCGCAACATTCAAGAAGCGGTTGCAGAAGCAGAAGGTATCGATATCACTGAGTTCCTAAAGATGGAGCAACAAATCGAAGCAGTGTCTGACACTAAAGCAGTGCGCAACTACCGCGACAACTACTTCAGAAAATTAGGCTTTAGCAAAATCACCCTAGCTCAAAAAGAAAACCTGGGCGTAGGCAAAAAGAACAAATAAGCTTAGCTGCAAACAGAAAACTCACGATTCGTCGTGAGTTTTTTATGCATGCTACTTTTGTTCATGATCTATACCCGAGCATACCGAAATTACTTAGGTATATAAGTAAAAGCCCCGTTTAACCTTGAAAGTCTAAACGGGGCTTTAAATTTCTTCTTACTTTATATCGAGTAAGGTTTAAGTCATTACTTGATGTTTAAGAACGCAGCGCCGCGTACACCACCTGAATCACCGTGTTTTGCTTTGATGATCTTAGGACACTTAGCCACAGACAATAAGTGTTTAGGGATGCGTTTTGGCATCTCTTCGTAAATCAATTCGAAGTTAGATAAGCCGCCACCAAGTACAACGGTGTGTGGGTCTGTTGCAGTAAACAGGTTTGCAAAGCAGATCGCTAGCAGCTCCATAAAGCGCTCGACGTGCTCTACTGCTTTCTCCTCACCCTCTGCGTGCGCTTTAATAATGTCGATCGCTTTCTTCTCTTCGCCGTAGTAATGCGCGTAAAGAAGCTCGAAACCACGACCAGATAGGTAACTATCTAAACAGCCTTTGTTGCCACAGCCACAACCCAGTAATGGTGCGTTTTCGCCTAGGTGGAACCATGCGTCGATAGGAAGACGTGTGTGACCCACCTCACCCGCTACGTGGTTGCGGCCAGAGAATACTTTGCCTTCGTAGATAAAGCCGCCACCAAAACCAGTACCAAGGATCAAACCTAGTACAGATGGTTCATCTTGAAGATCTTCGTCCCAGGCTTCAGAAAGCGCGAAACAGTTTGCATCGTTTTCAATTTTGACGCTGCGACCGATTTTAGCTTCTAGATCAGCACGAAGTGGTTTGCCTTTTGCCGCAGGAACGTTAACTGTTAGTACCGTTGCATCATCGGCGTCTTCCATACCTGGTAGGCCAAGACCAATCGTACCTTCACAGCCAAACTCTGTATCGTATTTATTCACCAGTTCCGCAATGGTATCAACCAGCAGCTCGTAGTTGTCTGTTGGTGTAGGTACACGTTCCGTCGCTACACGCTCAAGCTTCTCGTTAAATGCACCAAATTCAATTTTAGTGCCACCGACATCAAAGCCGTAATACATGTATTTCTCTCCTAAAAAATGCTTCAAACGACTCTCAAAAATGGCTAGAGTCAAAAGTATAAACTGATGGCATTATCCATATCTGTACGCCTGCAAACCGTGACCGAATGCAGATTTATCCCCTCACCGAAGCCAGTTGAACAACATACCATCAACAAAAGCTCATTCCTTAGAGTCAGCTCTCGGTTTTCATCCACTCTTTGAAACGTTTCAAGTGTGGCTGGTTAGGGTCGCTTTTGACTCGAGTCTTGCTCAGCATGTAAGTTTCTCTGAAGGCTTCAAACCACAATTGAAGGCATTCCGCAGCTTTCGGCTCACCAGCTTGTTTTAAAACTAATGTCGCGACTTCGGCGGTTGAAAGATGCTGCTCATTCTCGGAGCGGCGCATGATGTATTCAGACAGAGATTCCGGCTCAATGGAAAGCACAGGCAAAGATTTAAGAAAATCAGAACGACGGAATATCTTTCGCGCCTCACGCCAGCTACCATCAATAAAGATCAGCAACCATTTTTTGTTCTCGACATCTTCTTTTACCAATCGCCCTGGCTCTAGATCTTCAATTAAACGAGAGGGATCATCCACATAGTCTGCAGGAAATACAATCACCGGTTGGTAACTGTCATCCTGTAGTAGCGCTAGCATCTCTTCAGACGGTTCTGTTCGGTTCCATTGATACACGTAAGTCTCTTGAATCGTATCAGCGATTAGACGACCGGTATTACTTGGCTTAAACACTTCGTTTTCAGAAACAATCAACATACATGCAATATTGGCCTTGATGTTTGGCTGAAGGTCGCACAAACAGTGTTGCTCAGAAACCTGGCAATATTGGCAACGAACCACTTTACATCCACGCGCATTGAAAGGCTTGGTTGAGATAGATTGTCGGTACTGATATAAACGGTGGAAAGCGTGAATTCTCATGGTAAGTAATGCCAAGTAAAAAGTAGAGCGCGATTCTACTGATATTATGGTTTCGCCTCAAGATAAGCCCATCAGCAGTGTGTTGAAATAATTTCACTCTTATCTCGGTCATAGATAAAGAAATAAATAAGGGAATGACAGTGACAGAAACGACATTTCAAGAACCCTCATGGCTCAGATTAGGCTTTTTCCTTGGCGTATTATTGCTTTGTGCCATTTGGGAAAACAAATTGCCTAGAAAAACACTGACCGCTTCGCGCAGGTTTCGCTGGGTCAATAACTTGTCATTGGTCGCTTTTAACAGCCTAGTTATTGCTTTAATCATGCCTATCGCCGCCTTTCAAGCTGCGGTCATAGCTCAGGAGCAACAATGGGGGCTGCTCAATATTCTGTCCCTCCCCGCTTGGTTAAATATTTTTCTAACCGTCATTTTGCTTGATTTCGTCATTTACGCTCAGCATGTTGTCTTTCATCATGTAAAGCCGCTGTGGAAGATTCACCGAATGCATCACGCCGATCTCGACATAGACGTCACTACAGGCGCACGCTTTCATCCCTTCGAAATAATCATTTCAATGGGAGTAAAAATTGCAGCCGTGTTTATCTTAGGTGTTTCACCTATCGGAATTGTGGTATTTGAAATTGTGCTTAATGCGAGCGCGATGTTTAATCACAGTAATGCAAAACTGGCTTTATCTATGGACCAAAAACTGCGAAACGTCATCGTTACACCAGACATGCATCGCGTGCACCATTCAGTGATAGTAAAAGAGACCCACTCAAACTTTGGTTTTTTCCTTTCAGTTTGGGACCGCTTTTTTGGGACATACCGAGCTCAGCCTAAGTTGGGTCATGAAGATGTTGTTATTGGTGTGCCGGAAATTAGAGACGAAGAAGAGCAAAGATTAGATAAGCTGTTAACGCAGCCCTTTCGCTACAATAAAGAGAAGAAGTAATGGTTGAAAAAATATTGTTGGATGAAGTATGTCAACAAAACGAATAGACCAAGCCTAAACCCCTGTTAAACACTACTTCATCCTCATGATGTGTAAGAACAGATTAGTTTTCTGCTAGCTGACGCTTTTTGTTTAACTGAGTAATACCAACAAATAAACCAACAACACCAAGCACTGCACATGCCAAAGCATTGGTGTTCATTACTTGCTGTGCCTCTATTGAGCTGTATAGAAAAGCAAGGCTGAAGAAAGTGGTGGCAAAGCTCAAACCTGTCAGTACGCTGAAACCAGCAAAACTGGCCAAGTCTTTAAAATCGTTCATAACGAGTCCCTGTTTACAATCCTTAATCGAGTGTTGTGAAAATAATAATTAACGAAATATTTGGCGCGATTGACTATGTTTTCGCGCATTCCATAACCAGATAGATACCCCAAATGAGAACCCTAAAAACAGTGTCTTCATTTGTAGGGCGACGTTGTTATCTAATATTTCTAATGTATAGTGAGCGTGGGAACTAAAGATAACATTGGTTATAAGAATCAATAACATAACGACTAGGCCAGAGCGGCGATGCTTGACCAATAGATACGCTGCTAATAAGTCTAACAGCCCCAACGAGCTCCAATACATATTCAACCAGCGTGGCGCAAAATCGTAAGGTAAAAAGCCACCAACAATGTTGTCATAAAGATGAACCACTCCGCCAACTGTCATAAAAAGGCATAAGAGAAACACGACGAATTTATCCATTACCGTTTCCTTATCTGAATGAATGAGCAAAGCATATAGAAGTCACTTAAACATTTGTAATCCCATCGCCATTTTTGAGATCGACAGTGCCATTATCAACACGATGAGAACAGTAACGGCTGCTCTACCTTCTTTATTTAGCATAGTGTTTGCTTTGTCATTGTCCCAAATCCGCCAATGCAACGACAGAATCCTCCTTTAAATCACGCCTTGGTTTAGCAACTCTCGTACCTTTTCCAGCCCGCGCTGAAACACAGTATGTGCATTCGCGGGAAGGCCGCTCTCGACATCGTGCCAGAAGAACGCGAAATCATGTCCACCATCGTCTTGCGTATGAAACAGCCATGAATTAGCGAGATCAGCACACTCACACAAAACAAAATGCCATGCTTGATTTTGAAAGCCACTGTCCCATGAGCATAAATATCGTGCGGAACGAACATGTGTGATACCAGACTCCTCAGCGAGCTCCCGCTTGGCCGCTATGATGTAACTTTCATCAAACACTTCAACAGTGCCCTTGACGAGCTGAACACCCGCCAACGGATGTTTAAAAAGTAGGATCTCTTGATTTTGATTACGTAGAACGACGGGGCAAACTTTATCGATCACAAAACCACTCCTTCTTATGGCTTTAGCTTTCTCTGGATATAAAAAAATCGCATGAAGCTGCATGATTCATTCCTTTGAATTCTGGCGACATTCTAGTCAACGAGTCCCTCGAACAAAGCATTAACATCACGTTGTGATAACTAAACCCTTTAGAAATGAACGAGATGAGATGTAACTCACTTTTGCGATGCAAATAGGAGCCATTGAATGGGTAGCCGTAACAAAAAAGCAGAACCGAGGTTCTGCTTTTAGTCGGTGGAAACATCTCATTTACTTGGTCTGATGAAGCTCATACTTGTGCAGCATTGCTTGCTGGTGCCCGGCAATTTCCGCCACTTGCTCAGAACTCTCAACCATAGACTCAAGCTGCAGCTTTGTGCGTTCGCCAAGATCAGAAATATGCGTGATGGATTGAGATACATCTGCCGTCGCTCGTTCTTGTTCTTCTGTAGCAACTGAGATTTGTTCAACACGTTCTTGAATGTGCTTAACCGCGAGGTTGATATCAGAAAATGTCGATTTCACTTCATTGCTGGACTGTAGCGCGTGGGTCATTTCTTCTCTTGAATCATTAACTGCTTGGCGCGAACGCTCTGCGGCAGTAATAAGCTCGCTCATCATTTCTCGGATGTTCGTCGTTTGTTGAGAGGTATCACTTGCAAGTTTGCGAACTTCATCAGCGACAACCGCAAATCCACGCCCTTGCTCACCAGCACGGGCAGCCTCTATTGCCGCGTTGAGAGCAAGTAAGTTGGTGTTGTCCGCGATCCCACTGATCATATCCACCATTTCACGAATCTGTTTAACACGCTGGTCTAGCTCTAACATTGACTGTTCATTTACATCCAAAGAGCTTTCTAATGACTCCAAACGTTCGCGGTTTTGTTCCACGACTTGAACCCCTTTTTCAGTGTGTTGGGTTGCAAGGAGCGAGTCCTGTGAAGATGCATTTGTCACCATTGCTATTTCACGAATAGAGGCTTCAAGCTGCGTTATGGTCGTGATCATACTCGACAACGCTTCATTTTGTGTTGCCAACCCATCACTTGTTTGTTCGGCTGCACTGTGACTTACTTCTGCCGTCTGATAAAGCGTTTCACAATTGCGCGTCACCGTTTGAATGGAGTCATGTGTGGAATCGATTACTTGATTCAACTTTCGTGCTACTTCTTTCAGCTCATAGGGGCCGACTTCTTCTGCCTTGTCACGAAAATCATGTTCGGTAAGTGCTGAAAGACGCGTTAGTACATTCCTTAACCCTCGGTTTGTCCATGACTTGAGACTAAACCAAGTAACCAGAATAATAAAAGAAATCACACACGCCGCAAACACGAGCACAACGCTCACCGATTCAATGGTCTCGTTGACCACCCGCTCTTTTTCATCGATCAACTGACCAGCGGTTTGGGAGATTTGATCAAGTAACCGCATGGTTTCATCCGCAAGCATCGAAGCCTGTTTAAACTCTGAACGTTGCAATTCCCCTTGTTCTAGTTTGGCGAGGATCAAACGCAGCACGCCCTTTTCACTAAAGCCTTGTTTCACCATCTCATATGGTGCGGTTAAGCTTGCATATTCACTTACTTCAGGATGAAAAGATTGGAAGTCTTCATAGGCGAGTTTAATACCTGCTATGCGATTTCGCATTTCTCTGTATTCTTTTTCGGCTTTGTTTAATTCTGAGTGCATCATCATGACTAAGAACGTACTTTCCATTGAGCTTGCAGAAGCAATGAAACGGTTAGCGGCATCGCTCGACTCAGGATTATCAGCACTAAGGAATGAACTGATTCGATTCATTTCCGGACCGATAGAGCTAAGCCCATAGCGAAAACCACCAACAGCGGCATCAATATCCATTTGAATTTGTATCACCGAAGATTGCTTCAACAAAATGGACTGCGTGATGTTATGTAAACGCGCTAGTTTGGTGTCTAACTCCTCCGAGAGTTGCTGAGCTACACCAGACGCTTCCACAACCAAAGTCGTGCTTTGAGTTGCAAGAGAGTCGATTTGCTCTTTTATGAGAGGCAACTCTTTCGGCTCAGTAATCTGCATACCATGGTTGAGTAGCTTAACCATCTCCAATACATTCCTGGTTAACTTTGCGTTTGCCATCGCGATTGGTAACGCTTTTTGCGACAAGTCTTCAAATTGTTCCCCTACCTGTTCCATTCCTTTGAAACTTGAGACAGAAAGGGCTATAACAAGAGCAATGATAGTTAAAAATGTTGCACTGACAGCCTGAATCAGTGAAAGTGATGTGCGTGAGCGTTTTCGCTTTGCCATAATCAATTTTTATTCTTTCTTAAGGTTGAATCGGTTCTGCAGTGATTCCGTCACATTTGTGAGACAAAACCGTGATTTGCAGCCCATACTATGGATTGGTTATGACACTAATATTTCAGTTGTGAGTCATAGAGATGACAGGTGGTGATTTGCGTCGAGTATATTTTCCTTTGATAATCAGTGTGCTACTAAGCGCCTGCTCTTCTGGGCCTGAGCCTAGTGAGCAAGCACAGGTGACAACACCTACAAATCAGCTATTGTCGGACAACCCAGACTTGTTCGACTTTTACACAGAGTGGCACGGCACGCCTTATCGCTTAGGCGGGACACAGAAATCTGGAATTGATTGCTCAGCATTTGTACAAAAAGCGTTTATTGAGGCTTATCAGCTCTCGTTACCAAGGACAACGAAGCAGCAATCAAAGCAAGGTGTGGAGTTAAGTTGGACGGATGCCAAGCAAGGGGATCTAGTGTTTTTTAAAACAAGACGTACAACTTATCATGTCGGAATTTACTTGGGTAACAAGCAGTTCATGCATGCATCGACGTCTAGAGGTGTGATTATTTCAAGAATCGACAACCCATACTGGGCATCTAAGTTTTGGCAAATAAGAAGAGTTACAATGTAACTCCTCTCACTCTTTAACCGGACATTGCTGTAAGTTAAAACAATATCAGTCGTAAGTCGCAACAGCATTATCGAACAGATTTTTGACCAGAGCGATGTATTCATCAAGGAACGTGATCTGTTCATTGGTCGCTTTTTTATGCCATACCCCAGCCAATATCTCACCAAGATCTTCAACAACTGCATCAGCCTCTTTCAACAATTTGAAGCGTACGCTCGAGTGAAGTTCTGGATTTTGCTCAAAAATCGCCATGATGTTTGAAGCCACCATATCGGTGACAACATCTTCGATGCTTTCGGATCCAGTGTCGCCAATTTCGGTCGTAAAAATATCTAGATTTAGAGACAAGTGCTCGATAAGAGCGAGATATCCATCGGTTTCTAAAACCACTGTTTTTCTCCGTTTATTGCAAGCCTTCGAAGCTGAAAGCAGAATAGTTTCAATAGTAAGACATGCCGAGAAAATTTCATTAACTTATTTCATATTAACAAACATTCACGAACCAACTGGATGATTTTCAAACAATTGAGCTTTGCTTCACTGAATTCGGATACAGGGTTTCTTCAAACCTTTTTATATTTCAGTCATTTTCATGCAAACAGGTTTGGTTACGACCATTTTCTTTTGCACGATACAGCGCAGCATCGGCACTCTTTAACCATTGAGTGTGAGTTTCAAAATAAGGCTTATACTCGCAAACACCAATACTTATCGTGTAATTAATCAAAAAATCTTCCACTTTCACGATCTCTTGCTCAATTCTTTTGCGCAAACGCTCTGCGAAATAGCAAGCTTGCTCCTGGTTTGTGTGAGGAAGTAGTACCGTAAACTCTTCACCACCAAAACGACCGCAGATGTCACTGCTTCTTGCTGTTTTTCTCAACAAGGCAGAGGTTCGACGAATGACTTCGTCCCCTGTCGGGTGACCATAAGTATCATTCACCTTCTTAAAGTGGTCGATATCGAATATTACTAATGAGCATGGTCCGTCGATAACTTTTAAGTGAGCAAACTCATCTTTCAATGATTGCTCCCAATAAGCGCGATTAAATAAACCTGTTAAACCATCTTTGCGACTGATTTCCGACAAATGTTGATTTGTTTCTTTCAAATGAATGCGATTTCTCGCAGTTTCAGAAACATCATTGACTTGAATCGCTATGTGGCTGACCTCTCCTGAGAGCCCAATTAACGGCGTGATCACGATATCTTGATACATAAAATCACTGCTGTTTGAAACCGGAGAAAAATTGTTGAACTTAAAAAGATACGGTCGGTTTTCCCAGCTAGAAAAAGAACGAGTTTCCAGATCGGCGGCAGCTTTTATCTTGGTTTCTAGCCAAGTTCTTGGCAGCTCTTCAAAATGCTCAAATAAACATTCACCAAGAATTTCTTGTGATAGAATGCCACTGTATGACTGCATAAAACTGTTCCACACACACACTTTATACTCTTGATCCAAAACAATAAGCCCTGAATCCATCGTATCGAGAATTTGTGTGACCCAATGAAAGTCTGCTATGTCCAGCGTGATATCGGACATTAGATTAGCTCCATGATTTCATAGATTATTTCTACGGATGGCTTATCAATTAAAAACAGTACCTCGCACTCGAAATCGAGCGCTTCTGCCATGTAGGTGTATTCGATAGTAAAGAGCTCGCCCAACTCGCCTTGCTCTTCACAATAAGGTGTTAAGGTATCCACAATGCCTGGCTGACGAAGTGAGAACTGCTTGTCGAGTTGATCGCCTAACGACGTGAGAAATGACGAAACCAGTAGGTTAGAGATATTCAAGATGATTTCATTATGAGGCGTAAACTCAAGGAGGTAACCTAATTTTTCCCCAATCTGATTGATATCCCTACCACGTAAGCACACCAGTGCCTCTCCGTGAATACCACCACCGACAAACCTCTGCGCTACCGCAACGGAACTGTCACGCCCAACCACATCAACCAGTGTCATATGAAGCTCGCCGTAGGACAAAGGTCCAACATGAGGAACAGGAAGTTGGATGAACTCATGTAAATGGTCGGCCATAATCGCAGCCCCTTTACCAAGGGCAATGTTCGCAATTTCACGGAATTTGGCTAGTAAGGAAAGCTCTTCGCAACCCTGGTTTTTAGAATCAACCGAATGACTAGGTTTGAACGCATAATGCAGCCCTAATTGTTCGTATAGTGGGAGCACCTGCTCTTCTGTCAGAGGCTTAGCGATAAAAGCTTGAGCACCAAGATCGAGACAGCGCTGTTTTGCCTCTTGTTGAACATCTCCAGAAATAATGACGATTTTGGTCGCGTACTGACTAACAGGTAATGATTCGAGGACCTCAAAACCATCCATTATGGGCATCGTTAAATCGAGAAACAAAATATCGATATTTTGCTCAGCAAGAATATTAAGCGCCTCATAACCATCTTGCGCTTCAATAAGATGCAATGATGTATCTTGTACGATAGAACGCGCAATAAGCTTTCTTGCAACAGCTGAGTCATCACATATCAGTATTTTCATGCCACCAATGGAACTAACGTCAAAAAAATCATAATACCTGTTGTAAACGTTCATCTCCATATGCTAAGCCAACAAATCAGAGGCTTATAAGCGATTTGATTCACATTTATACAAATTGACTACACTAAGAGGAAGGTTTCTTTACTAAGTATGCTCAACATAGCGCCAACTCCCTGCTATTTATCCTAAACTATTGGTGGTCAAATAGATTCGCGAGGTTTTGTATGTGGCAAGCAATATCGCAACAGCTTTCTGATACTTTATTGTTCGATTACCAGATCACGGAAAAAGTAAGGCTGTCTGGTGGGGATATCAGTGAAAGCTACATGATCAATGATGGCGAGCAACGTTATTTTGTGAAAATTAACGATCGCGAGTTTTTGTCTAAATTTGAGGTAGAAGCTGAAAGCCTGCATCTTTTGCGTGAAACATCCACCCTATTTGTACCTGAGGTGGTATTGGTTGGTAAAACCAAAAATGCCTCATTCCTAATTCTTAACTACCTTCCAACGAAACCATTAGAAGATGGTCCCAACAGCTTTAAATTTGGGCAGCAATTAGCTCACCTACACCAGTGGGGTGAGCAAAAAGAGTTTGGTTTTGATACCGACAACTATCTCGGTTCGACTCTACAGCCCAACAAATGGCACAAGAAATGGTGTGTATTCTTTGCTGAGCAACGCATAGGTTGGCAATTACAGCTCCTTAAAGAAAAAGGCGTCACCTTGGTTGATATCGATGACTTTATCGACGTCGTAAAACAGCGGCTAGCAAACCATGCTCCGGAACCTTCTTTGTTGCATGGCGATTTATGGAATGGAAATGCGGCACTCACTGCATTCGGTCCTATCTGTTACGATCCTGCGTGTTATTGGGGGGACAGGGAGTGTGATATTGCGATGACAGAGCTTTTTGGTGGATTTCAGCCAGAATTTTATCAAGGCTACGAATCGGTTATGCCACTTTCTTCAAGCTATGAGGAACGTAAAGATATCTATAACCTTTACCATGTTCTCAACCATTGTAATTTGTTTGGCGGCCATTACTTGGAACAGGCTCAACTGGTTATTAATAAAATCATTTCTTATTAATTTGGAAGCCACTGCATATTTCAAGATGTAAAATCTCGAGGCACATCACTACAGAAAATCACCCTAAGCTCAAGGTTGAGTTTGGGGTCAAGTTTTGTACTTATTTCGACTCAATTAGCAACAACTCTGCCTAATATCAAAGGAGACTTAACTTTGGATTGTGCCTATTTTCCTTGTAGGCAAAGTAAGTAAAGGGCTGTACTTCCTTGATGAATAGTGTGTTTAAAAGCCCTGCGAGATTAGGAGTTGTTGTATGAAAAATTATACCGAAAGGTATGTAAAGTGCCCGCATTGCGGACATTCTATCGGCATTACATTGGATGCAAGCAATGGTGACCAAGAATTTTATGATGATTGCCCAGCTTGTTGCCACGCTATCCACCTAAATATGCGAGTGGATGAGTTACAAGATAAGGTCGAACTATTTATCGATGACAATTACGAATAGCAGCTCGAGCATGTGAACATCAGAAATGTAAAAACGCTTAAATGAAAAAGGAGCACTCGGCTCCTTTTTCTCATTCTAAAGCTGTTTTGCTGCAAGAACGCGCTCAACAGTATCAACAATTGCTTGAGTCTGAGGATCAAACTCAATATTAACACGCTCCCCTACTTGTCTCACTCCGAAAAGCGTTCGCTGCAAGGTTTCTGGAATTAGGTGTACCGAAAAACGACACGCTTCAACTTCACCAATAGTTAGCGAGCAGCCATCTAAACCAATGTAACCTTTCGCTAATACATATTTCATTGATTCTTGCGGCAGTTGGAACCAAATCGTGCGGTTATTGGGCGTATCGATGATATCGACAATATCTGCCGTTAAACTAATATGACCAGACATGCTATGCCCGCCTATTTCGTCACCAAACTTAGCCGCGCGCTCAATGTTTACGCTATCCCCTTCCACCAGCCGACCTAAATTAGTAAGAGCCAATGTCGCTTGCATTAAATCAAAACTGATAAGGTTGCCTTCGATCTTAGTCACAGTTAGACAACATCCGTTGTGTGCAACGGATGCACCAATTTCTAACCCTTTACAAAGTTCATCGCTTAACTCGACAACGTGCGTTTGAAAGCGTTCTTTTTTATCAATTTTAACGACCTTCGCCGTACCCTGAACTATTCCTGTAAACATTTCTTTTTACCTATTGATTTAATACCAACTGTAGTCGAAGACTAAGCCCTAAACACTGCGCTACAGGTCGGAAATAAAGACCGCAGACGATAAAGCCATGGCTTAATGAACACTGGTTTGTTCTCATGCATGCTTCAACATTACCATGATTCGCTGCTGTTCTCAGTAAAAGCGTATCCTTAGCGTGGAGAGCGTCCAGTCAGTGTTATCGACTATTAGCTACCTAGCTATGGAATATAAACATACAATTGTTTATCATTTGCGCGGAGTTTCTCCGAGGCATTTTTTCACCTTATCGTGACTAAAATCAACCATCAGATCCGTTCACCACATCTTTTGCCCTCGAGTACTCTCATTCTTTCAACTTATTGTTCCGCTCTGGAGTATTTTTCGTGCATCGCTATAAAGAAGAAGCATCAAGTCTTATCAAATTGGCGACCCCGGTATTGATCGCATCTGTCGCTCAAACTGGTATGGGGTTTGTTGATACCGTAATGGCTGGAGGCGTTAGCGCCACCGACATGGCTGCGGTTTCTGTCGCTTCAAGTATTTGGCTACCATCCATTTTGTTTGGGGTGGGTTTATTAATGGCATTGGTCCCTGTTGTCGCACAGTTAAATGGCTCTGGTCGTCGAGTGAAAATACCGTTTGAAATTCAGCAAGGCGTCGTTTTGGCATTGCTGATCAGTGTGCCGATAATTGCAGTCCTGCTTCAAACCCAGTTTATTCTCGAGCTGATGGATGTTGAAGCACTGATGGCTGAAAAAACGGTGGGATACATTCATGCCGTTATATTAGCAGTACCCGCTTTTTTACTTTTCCAAACGCTTAGAAGCTTTACGGATGGTATGTCATTGACGAAACCGGCAATGGTGATTGGCTTTATCGGTTTGCTGCTCAACATTCCTCTAAACTGGATTTTCGTGTACGGCAAGTTTGGTGCACCTGAATTAGGCGGTGTTGGCTGTGGTGTAGCAACCACGATTGTTTACTGGGTCATGTTTGCCATGCTATTGCTGTATGTGATGACATCAGAGCGATTGAAAAGCATCAACCTATTTGGAGAATGGCATCGCCCACAATGGAAAGCGCAAGTTCGTCTATTCAAGCTCGGCTTTCCTGTTGCAGCAGCGCTGTTTTTTGAAGTGACATTGTTTGCTGTTGTTGCACTGCTCGTTTCACCACTGGGTCCTATCATTGTGGCAGCGCATCAAGTCGCGATTAACTTCTCCTCGTTGGTATTTATGCTACCAATGAGTATTGGTGCAGCAGTAAGCATTCGTGTCGGCCATCGACTTGGTGAAGAAAACGTAGATGGCGCGCGCGTAGCGTCACGAGTCGGCATTATGGTTGGTCTAGCATTGTCCGTTCTCACAGCGATTTTAACCGTCTTGTCTCGTGAGTGGATCGCCGAGCTTTACACTAGCAACCCAGAGGTAATCACTCTAGCGATGCACCTGCTCGTATTTGCCGCTGTTTATCAATGTACGGATGCGGTTCAAGTGATCGCAGCTGGTGCATTACGCGGCTATAAAGACATGCGAGCCATCTTCAACCGTACTTTTATTGCTTATTGGATTCTTGGGCTGCCAATTGGTTACGTCCTTGGCCGTACAGACTGGATTGTCGAGCCAATGGGAGCACAAGGCTTCTGGCTTGGTTTTATCATCGGCCTATCTTCTGCGGCCTTTATGTTAGGCGTCAGAATGCGTTGGATGCATCGCCAAGAGCCAGAAGTGCAATTGAACTTTTCAGTTCAATAAAAAGTAAAAAAAGCCAGCATCCGCTGGCTTTTTTGATCGAATAATCACACGGTTGAGTATACTTATAACAAGATTACGAAGCGGTTGATTTTGCTCTCTAGACAACGGATACGAAGTTATAAAAAAGGATATTTGTGCGGTCTATTTTATTGTTCTTAATCTTGATTCTTAATGGTTGTGATAACTGGTTCAATCCAGAGAACGCCATGTTTGATAAGTATCATCAACGTGTAGCCAATGTATTGGACGTTCCTGCTATTCCAATAGAATTACAGTCTACGGTAACGATTCCTGCGAAACGCGTTTTGTTCGAGCCATTGCCAAGGCTATCTATTGGCCTGCTAGAGAGCTATCAATTACGACAATGCGGACTCTTTAATTTACTTGCCGAGAAAAACTCACAACTTGGAAAGGTGCAGGATGCCTTTCATGATTTTGATTATCAAACTGCCCTTTTAAGAGTCATGCATCGATGTTTATCCGAATTTCCACTTAGCGATGAAGAACGCGCGACATTGACAGAGCTTTACTCAACCAAGTGGCAACATTTAGACATTCATCTCGACAACTTACTACTCGTAAGTGACGCCATGCAAAAGCAACTAACTGCCTCTGATTGGCTATCTCAAAATACGACGAATGATATTGCACGCATTAACGATGTCTATCGTATTTTCAGCGAAATGTATGATTTACCCCACCGCGCGGTCTCACGTCTACCCGACGTGGAAGTTACGCAATATCAAGAAGAGTTAGAGAAATCTCGTTTACTCGGACGACTTTACTATTCAATAGTAAACACATCCCTTTGGTTAAAAGCGACAACTCAGCTACTTGAGCAGAACCAGAGCAATGTATTGTGCGGGCCGAACAGAGACACCACTCAGTTCCGCTACTTAAGAAATGTCTTTCAATCCATTTACGTTGAAGAAGTGCAACCTTATTTGGCTTATTTAGACAGTACCTATCAACAACTTAATGATGGTGCCACTTTGGTGGAGAACCGTATGCAACTCCATGGTCACCAGTATGGCATAATTGAGGCACATAGGACATTTAGGCAAGAAACCCTAAACCACGTTCAGTTTTGGCAGGGTCTCTTCAAACGATGTGGCGTAACCGTTGGCAACTAGTAAGTGCAGAGCGTTCTATTCCTTCAACCTTTCACGCAAGAATCGAGCAAAACGCGGTTTACCAGTATGTGTAAAACCGTTATATCTAAATGTAATGGTTGAACCAATTTTCGGAGGCTGGCGACGCACTTCATCGGTAAATCCGCTACCGATGTAAAACTCAATGCCATTTGGTAAGCGAACTAACATTGCTCCCATCATACCTAATAAGCGCCCTGTTCCTGGCTTATAACCCACAACTAACGCTTCATCATCTGCGTATCGTTTTAGTTTAAGCAAATCACTACCGCGTCCAGCCTGATAGCGGCTTGATACCTTCCGCAACATCACCCCTTCACCGTCGGATATTGAAATTTTATCCAACTGTGTGAACAGATGAGCTTCATTTTGAATGGCTCGGTGCTCGACATATTTGATATGAGGCTGGTCGACTTCAAGCACTAAATCTTTGATGTTGTAATAACGCTTCCGATAATCACCAGCGGAATATGGCATATCAAAGATCATAAAGTCGATGTGTCGCCAAGCAGATTCAACAGGAGTTTTATCTAATACCGTTTGCTGAACAAGATGGAAGTTACCTCTCCCAGCCCAAAGTTCACCGTCCAACGGATAATCAGGTAAAGGTCCTGTAAACCAATCTGGGGCGTAGATTCGATTACCATTTCTCGTCACGAGATGTTGCCCAGTCCAATAAGCGCGAACACCATCAAGTTTTTCGCTATACCAATATTCAGACACATCAATGCCATCCTGATAGCTTTGTGCAAGAGAAACTGGTGGTGCGAGAGACGTATCCGCTTGAAGCTGTGAAGACGCTGCCATAACAGCCAGCGCAATTAATGTCATTTTTAATGGCATAAGAAGACCTTGTACAAAAAATCGCCTTTATTGAAACGTAAGTCCTCTCGATGACCTATTTATTACTAGTTATTCTTCGACTCATAACAATCAACATTAGTAATAATTTGCAAAGATAATCATAAACTTTAGACAGGTTTTGCATTTAGTCGTTACACGCTATTCACGTAAGGCGGATGGTTCGTCAATCGAGTTGGAATCTAATCATGACGAACCTCCCCGCTCTAACGACTTCTTTCGGCTCAACACCTCTTATAAGCAAACCATTTCTCTGTGCGTTTTTGATTCTCAATTTGAGAATCAGTCCTTTCTCAAATTGAACAATATCATTAACAATATTTAACTATTTGATTTTTAATTAATTTCAAATTGGCACGTTACCTGCTCTATATCCAATTAGAAAAACAAACGGAGACAGAGTCATGGAATTACGCAAACTAGAAATCAATCAAGACAAGTTAGCCATTGAGTTTTTTGGTGACTTAGATGCAAGCGGCTGTCGACAAGCACAACATCACATTGATGAGGTAATTCACAACAATCATCACAAAGAAGTCGAAATTAACCTACAGCACGTCCAATTTCTTGATTCTTCAGGGATTGGTGCCATTGTTTACTTATATAAGCGTCTAGTTGAACGTGAAAGAAGCATGAGTATTGAAAACGTATCAGGCCAACCTTTAGAAATCATGAGCTTGCTTCGTATCAACCATGCCATTCCCGTTAACTCAAAAGGACACTAAAAATACCGGTTTAAACGGAGGTTGGCATGGTAAATCTTTTACGACGATACGCAGTAAGCGGTCTTGTTGTCGGCATGTTTGGTTGTTCGTCGTTTGACTACCCAGAACACGGGAAAGGTGGCTTGGCGGAAAGCTATCAAGATATCTCGATCGAGAATTATCAGTTTTCCCCAGTAATGCCTGACGAGCCTTTAGGTCCAGAACATGGGTTAAGGTTTGATTGGCAATTGACCAAGTTACATCTAGACGCACTAATCCAAGAGGGCGCGCGCTGGTGTTTTCCTGCGGCAGTTGTTCAGGCCCTTGAAAAACAAAATAGAATTGCGCGCGAGTTAGAAGGTGGGCTTTTACTCGACGCTGCCAACGACCTTGTGATTCAGCGTCGACGCTTAAACCAGCTCGAACAACAACTCGACTACGTACTGAGCCAAACCACTTGCACACCGCCCGATGATATTGAAGCACTACGTAGCGACCTAAACATAGTCTCGGATATCTATGCACTACTTAATATCGACAACCAGTTTGCTGTCGATTCAGCAGAAATCAACCCGAAGTACATGGGACATTTGGCAGAAGCAGCCTACATTTTACGTGACCACCCCAACCTATCTCTTGTAGTAACGGGGCATGCGGATGCAACTGGAACACCCGATTACAACCAGAAACTTGCTCAAGCGCGTGCGGAACAAGTAAAGCGTTACCTAACCGTATTTGGTATCACTTCAGAGAGAGTCACTACCAAATCTGTCGGAGATAACCTGCCACTCTATGAAGGTGAAACATCCGCCGTGCGTTTAACTAATCGTCGAGTAAGCATCGAGGTTATTAGCCCTAATTCAGATAGCGATACCTCAATAAACCGCAACCCAACGGCAGGAGGCGCGCTATGAACACGATGAAACCATTTATCCTCTTAATGTTGTTGTGTCTGGTCGCGTGGGTACCTTCTTCCATAGCGGATGAGAGCAATACTGTTAAGGTCGGTGATTTAATACAGATTAACTTACCTGGAGAGGCGTCGTTAAACCAAGGGTTTCAGGTTGATCGTCGTGGACGAATTAATTTACCAGAAGTCGGCCCTGTGTTAGTGGCCGGCTACAATGAACAACAACTCCAAGACGTGATTATCGACAGGCTAAAGACCGTGTATCGTGACGTTAACAACGCTCGAGTTTTTATTAAACAGCAACAGTTGTTAGTGTCCGTTCAAGGCTACGTGGTCAAACCCGGTGAATATACCTTACCTTCTGGGTCCAACATTCAAATGTTTGTGTACGAAGCTGGCGGCCTGCGCGCTGGGGCTCAGCTTGATAAAATGATCGTGAAACGTGGAAATAAAAACATTGAATTTGACTACAAACGCTTCCTTGATACGGGTGACAATAGCCAACTGCCAAAACTAGAATCACTGGATGTCTTATTTGTCCCCGCTTCCCCACTCGTAGGGAATATTGAGCAAGAGTTTGATGCAGCAAAACTCGCGAATTCAGGTGACAGCGCAGATTCCGCTCGTGCAATCAAAGTCTTTGGTGAAGTCAACGCACCTGGCTCGTTCTCATACAAGCCAAACACCACGCTAGTTGATGTCGTAATGCGAGCTGGCGGCGTGACACGATATGCCAGTGTTGAGCAAATTCGCGTGATAACAAACAATAACCCAACCATGTTTAACCTGAAAAAGTACCTTGATACTGGAGACCAAAGCCTACTGCCGGAGATCCTGCCAGGTGCCACCATCTTTGTCCCAAAACAGGAAGAAGAAATCAAAGCAGGTGCAAATGTGGTTTACGTGATGGGTGAAGTCGCCCATCCTGGGGCATACGAAGGCAAGCAAGGCGCTAGCTTCATGGATATCCTCGCCAACGCTGGCGGGCCCACTCGCTACGCAGAATCTCGCCAAATTCGCGTTATAAAAGCCGATGGCAAAGTCATCAAATTCGATCTTACCGCGCATACAGAAGGACTATCTTCAGCCAGACCACCAAATGTTGGACCGGGAGACGCGATTTTCGTGCCGGAGAAAACCGATTTCAATGAGAAGTCTTGGTTAAAAGTAGCACCTAGTCGAGCGGTCGCAGTGATGGGAGAAGTTGTTCGCCCTGGACGCATCGAGTGGTCAGACGAAATGGATTTGATTGATCTGCTTGCACACGTTGGAGGCCCAACTCGACGAGCTGATACCACCAAAATTGAAGTCGCCAATAACGGTCAAATGACACAATTTGACTTAGACCAATACATTCTGGATGGCTCACCAACATCAAGCCTACCTCAAGTTTCCGCTGGTACAGTCGTAAGGGTACATGCATTGCCTGACGACCCATCCGATAATAAATCGCAATGGGTAAGCCAAAGCTCTGACGCATCGATATACGTTTTCGGGCAAATCAATGCACCTGGGCGCTATCGTTTCACTGAAGATATGCATTTTCTGGATATTTTGTCTGCCGCCGATGGACCGACAATGGATGCAGATATTCACAACATCCGTGTCACACACCGAGGCCTAGGTTATGCCAAAGTGAGTAAATTGAATTTATCGATGTACTTTGAAACAGGCGATGAGTCAATTCTGCCCCACGTTCGTCCTGGTGATACCATTTACATTCCAGAAAAAAACAAAAACTGGTTAGATCGTTCAAAAGAGTCCACGGTACGCGTATTAGGTGAAGTAAGAGACCCAGGGCGGTACGTATTCAATGACAACATGACTGTGCTTGATCTGTTAGCGGAAGCAGGAGGACCAACTGACAATGCCTACCTTGAAAAGATCAGTGTGGTCAATATGTCTTGCTGCCAAGGCCAAGCCCGAACATTTGATTTGGTTAACTTTAGTAAAACAGCCAACATTTATGAGCTGCCAGTTATTCGCGCAGGCGACACGATTTACATTCCCCATAAAGACGAAAGCTTTGTTGAAAAAGCGAGGGCCGGATTAAGAGATATTTTACAAATCACCACAACCATCGTGTTAATAGGAGCGTTGTAATGACTATTCCTGCAACTCACGCTGAGATTGAGCAAATTTATCTTCAGAGCGAACAGAAAGGCCACAAAACGATTTGTGTTGTGGGTTGTAAATCTGAAGATGGTGTCACTTCCGTGGCGTCATCTCTTGCAGAGCGCTTGGTTTTAGCAGGGCACAATACTTTGTATGTAGACCTTAACTTATTCAAACCCGCTTATCACACTGTTCACGAATTTGATGATGACGAGAAGGTTGGCTATTTGATCACACGAGAGAATACACATCAAACTTTAGTCGGCCTCCCTGCTCCATCTCTCGCCAGCACTCAGTTAGCGTACCGAGACCCAACAATGCTGAAACGAAACATTGCACAATGGTTAACGCAGTACGAGCGCGTCGTGATAGATACATCACCACTTCTCAGTGTCAACCGAAGCAATATTGCGCCTCAAGTGATTGCTGGCGTATGTGATGCTACTTTGTTAGTAGCGCATTATGGTTCTACGACTGCAACCCAGCTCGAGCAAGCCAAAAAGCTACTCGATGCTAGCGATGCGAACGTGATTGGTTCTGTCTTGAACATGAAGCATACACCAAGCCTGAAAGATGAGTTAATCCGCCAAGTTTCCAAGCTGCGTTTCTTACCAAAAAAGTGGAAAGAAAAACTGTCTCAGCAAATTAAAAAAAGCGAACTGTTTATGTTATAGGGAGCGCTATTATGACGATAAATAACACATTGACTATCGAGCAAGAATTAGTGGATGAGCATATTCTTCAGCAAATGATCAAAGATACGTGCGCCGAAATCATCCCTACCTTGATTGATCACTATGTCGAAGAGTCACGCGATCGCATGGAGAAAATAGAGCAAGCATTAAGCACAAAAGACCTTCAAACATTAGAGTTCGAGGTTCACACACTGGGCAGTTCTGCTCTCGCTCTAGGCAATCGAACGCTTTCAAGACAAGCAAGAATGATTGAGAAGTACTGTGTCGAAGGAAAAATACCAAAAGCATTGGAGCTTTGTGAAACACTTCCTCAACTCGCCAATGAATCGTTTGATGCGTTAGAAAAGCGAAAAGCTCAAGGGTTTGAGTAGTATCAGTGTCTTACTCCCTAGCGAAGCATCGCGTTTGATAAAGCGCGATGCCGACATCATCTCAGAAATTTAGGCTCCAAATTCAGTCACCCTCGCCAAGCCACACACCTTGAAGTTATTTGGGCATAACTTAATCAATTAAAAAGTATGGATTTTTCGCAAATTTCCTACCTTGTGCTAATACTTAAATAACGCTTTTCTCAAATTGAGAATTTTCAGCACTAGAGAGCAATAAACCACTCATAACGCCAAATAGTAGTGCTGACAAAAATCATAAAAAATGAAACAAACTACGTTGGGATGGGACTATGAGACCAAGGGTGTTACTGGTAGAGGACTCTACTTCACTAGCCATACTTTATAAGCAGTATGTGAAAGACGAACCTTATGACATTTTTCATGTCGAGACAGGTCGCGAAGCGATTCAATTTATTGAAAGAAGCAAACCTCAGCTCATCATTCTCGATTTGAAACTGCCCGACATGTCTGGCGAAGACGTGCTGGATTGGATCAACCAGAATGACATTCCTACGTCCGTTATTATTGCTACGGCACACGGCAGCGTCGACTTAGCCGTTAATCTAATTCAAAAAGGTGCGGAAGATTTCTTAGAAAAGCCCATAAACGCTGATCGCCTAAAAACGTCAGTTGCATTGCACCTTAAACGCGCCAAATTGGAAGATTTGGTGGAAAATATTCAGTCCAAGTTTGATCGCCACAACTATCACGGATTCATCGGTTCAAGTCTCCCGATGCAGGCGGTATACAAGACCATTGATGCTGTTGCGCCAACTTCTGCCAGTGTGTTTATTGTGGGAGAAAGCGGCACAGGTAAAGAAGTTTGTGCTGAAGCCGTCCACCGCCAGAGCGACCGTAAAGACAAGCCTTTTATTGCAATTAACTGTGGGGCTATTCCACGAGATTTGATGGAAAGTGAGATTTTTGGTCACGTTAAAGGGGCCTTTACTGGAGCAACAACAGATCGAAAAGGTGCGGCGACGCTGGCACATGGTGGTACGCTTTTTCTTGATGAGCTATGTGAAATGGAACTTGAGATGCAAAAGAAGTTGCTCCGCTTTCTACAAACGGGCACTTACACTCCTCTTGGTGGCACTCGAGAAATGAAAGTGGATGTGAGAATCATTTGTGCCACCAACCGAGATCCATTAACAGAAGTAGAAGAAGGTCGTTTTCGTGAAGACTTATACTACCGTGTGCACGTTATACCTATCGATATGCCCCCATTACGTGAACGAGGAAGTGACATCGTCACGCTTGCCAAGCACTTCTTGACCACTTACGCCAAACAGGACAAAAAGAAATTCTCAACAATCGACAGCGAAGCTCAACATATCATCAAGCATTACGAATGGCCGGGTAATGTAAGGCAACTACAAAACATCATACGTAACATTGTGGTGCTTAATAACGACGAAAAAGTCACGGTGAGCCACCTACCCGCTCAACTCACTAAAAAGTCTAAAGTTACGAAAACAACGACACCTGCGCATGTTGCTCAAGAGTCAGCAAACATTGCACCAATCACACCACCACCTGTTTATACTGAGGAACCTTCACCTTCTGCGGTCGAACCGTCGATTACCGCAGCGGAGCTGCCTGGTACACCGTCCTCTGCTGCTACCTCACCGTACTTTAACTCTGATGGAACCATTCGCCCTATGTGGCAAGTAGAGCGTGAAGCAATTCAAAACGCAATCGCGTACTGTGATGGCAACGTCCTCAACGCCGCTGTCATGCTGGAGTTAAGCCCATCTACGGTTTACCGAAAAAAACAAGCGTGGGAAGCGGATGAAATTAATCTCGAACAATCTTGATAAACCTGCCATTGGTGAAATTTGGATCTTGCTTGATAGCCGTCTATTCGGCGGCATTGAAAGTCACGTTATCGAGCTAGCTCGGGGATTAATCGCCTTTGGAAACAAAGCTCGAGTTGTGCTAACCACCGAGTATTCGCCAGCCGCTCAGATTGTACAGAAGGCAAAAGAAGCCGCGATCCCTGTGAGTTACTTAAACTATTTGTCTGGCGAGCCCAATAAAGCTTTAAAAATTAAACACCTAACAAGCGCTGTCGCCAATCACCAACCCTCAGTGGTTCACTCCCATGGTTATAAAGCGTCGATTTTGTCGCGCTGCGCCAAACTGCTCACCCGTACGTTTCCTCGTTTGATTTCAACTTATCATGCTGGTGAATCGTCCTCAGGGGAACTATGGCTATACGATTGGCTTGATAGAAGCTCAGGCAGCCTATCTGACCATTGCTTTGCTGTCAGTCCGAGTATTCAGCGCAAAGTTTTTTGTTCTTCAGAACTGCTGAATAACTTTGTTTCGATTCCCAACAGTCAACCCAACTATCAGGAGATCGCTTTTGTCGGCCGATTGAGTCAGGAAAAAGGCGCCGATCAATTTATTGAGGTAGCGAGGCTCTGTCCAACATTACAGTTTAGTGTGTACGGTGATGGCCCAGAAAAAGAGTCGCTTAATCAAACTGCCCCTTCAAATGTGACTTTCTTCGGCCATCAAACCGATATGGAAGGTGTTTGGGAAAATATCAGTGTACTTATCATTTCTTCTCGTTATGAGGGTCTTCCAATGGCGGCGCTTGAAGCCATGTCGAGAGGCATTGCCGTGATGAGCTTACGTGTAGGTCGCCTTCCAGATATTATCCAAACGGGTAAAAATGGTTTTATCGTCGAAGACATTCCCTCTCTTGCTAAATGTCTTCATGACTGGATGTCGATTGGTGAAGCGCAACAATCACTCATTCGCCAGAATGCTCGACAAACCATCATTGATGATTTCTCAGCGCAAAGTGTGATTCCCGTATTGCTACAAAAATATCAAATTGAAACGGATCACTAATCCATATTGATTCTCAATATGAGAATGATGAGTTCCAAACATAAATATCATATAAGATTCAATCATATAAACTAATGGCATATTTTGGCATCTCTATTGCAGCTCAGCAGTTAACGCAGATTAATGATGAGACAGAGGTGACTTATGACTACGCCAAAACGCATTCTATATGTTCATTATGGTGATAATTGGATTCGCGGCAGTGAAGTGGTGCTTCTGGATCTCATTTCAGGAATCGACCGCGATAAGTTTGAGCCATTCGTATGGTCCAACTGCCAACCATTAATCGATAAGTGCCAATCGCTCGGAATTGAAGCGGAACATTCAGCCTTCAATTTGGTGGGTGGTTGGAGCGCTCCGCGCTGGGATATTAGCGGGTGGAATAGCCTTATCAAACAAGGCTCAGCATTGATCGAAAAGCACAACATCGACTTGGTACACGTCAATAGCGGCGGCCCTTGTCAATGGATGTGTTTGGCTGCTCGCATGAATCATATACCACTTGTCACGCAACTTCATTGCCATTATACATTGCGCGATCGCTTCTCTCTCGGACTTCACCTCTCTCCAAAATTGATTTGCGTTAGCAAAGATGTTGGACGCGAAATTCTTCAGGACGGCTACCCACAAAACCAACTTCATGTCGTACACAACGGCGTGTCACTTCAAGGCGTGGATACACCCATAGACATTAAAGTTCGCCTCGGAATCCCATCACAGGCCTTTACCTTTCTGTCGGTGGGTTCGCTGATTAAGCGCAAAGGGTTCGACCGCCTTATTCGCGCAATGCGCATGCACAACTACCATCACAACAACCCTCACCTTGTTATTGTTGGTGACGGCGAAGAAAGAGAAGCATTGCAACAGCTTGCATCGGATCTTGGTATCCAAGAACGAGTGCACTTTGTCGGAGAACAACACAATGCCGGAGCGTGGATGTGTGGTAATGCAGACGCTTTTATTAGCGGCGCCTATGAAGAGGCCTTTGGTCTCGTGCTCGGGGAAGCGGCTTTAGCTCAACTGCCTATCGTGGCTCCTAAAACGGGAGGCATTCCTGAGTTGTTCGAGCATAATCACTCTGCATTGCTGTACCAGAACAGTGGAATGGCGAGCCTGTTAAACGCGATTCAACAAGTCATCCAAGACGCGGCATTAAGAAACAAGCTGGCGGAAAACGCTTACCTACATGCTAGCCAGAACTTAACGACGACTGCATCTATCAACGCTATTGAACGTATTTACGAAGGTGAACTTAATAACAACGCCATTACACCAATGCCAATGACTCACTGCATGAAGCCGCTTTCACGCTGGTTGAGCATCAATTGAGGAGCCCGGTCATGAAACGTGTATTGATGTTCGACGCCATCCCAATGCAAGGTGGATCCAAAATCGCGAATGCAGAGCTCCTTAAGCAGTGCGATAAGCTGAACGTGATTGGTTATCTACTCACTACAAATCCAGAGCATTGGGCGTCACTGCTTAGTGATACACCGCGTGTGCAAGTTATAAAAATAAAACCATCACCATTTAACTCGACTCATGGACTGACCTACTGGTTGATGAACGCTTACTACTTTCTCCAACTTCTCTACGCGTGCATGAAGCTGCCAAAAATAGATAGCTTTTTGGGCCTATCTTGCCCAAGTAATGATATGCCTTTGTACTTACTACGATTAATTAGCAAAAAGCCTGTGGTACAGATGGTTCATGGCCCTATTGGACGATCGAGATCTGCTGGCTACTGCTTAGTAAAAGCATCGGCAATTTACTACTTGGCAAACACCCGCGAATCAATGGTAGAAGCATTACAGGCCTACCTCAAAACAGAGAAGCCAGCCACCGAACGCTATTGGTGTGGTTTGAATACATCTACATTTGTTAATGGATTATCGAAAGATCGCTGGCCAAAACAAGCGAATCCGATTTCAAGCCGCGTTTTCTGGGCAGCTAGCTTACTAAAATGGAAGAACATCGATCTTTTGCTTGATGCTTTAACACTTGATGAGTCGAAAAAGATCAAATCCACCGTGTGTTACATCAAACCTAACGTGGCAGGTGTGGAATATTCAACACCGGACTTCAACACACAAGGTGTTGAATGGCATGAGTGCCCAAACAACTTAGATGAATTGCGTTCACAGTGTGGTGTGTTTGTTTCCACCAGTCTCAACGAACCTTTTGGGTTATCTATTTTGGAAGCGCTCGCTGCAGGTATGTGTGTCGTCATTCCACATGATGATAGTTATTGGGACCGCGTGTTAACTCACGGCCGAAATTGTATTAAATACACGCCTAACAATGTGGCTTCGTTACACAACGCAATTCGCCTTTTGAATGAATCGCCGTGGATGAAAGTAACGATGGGTATCGAAGCACTCAATGTTTCTCAACTATACACAGCCGAACGTTGTTATTTGCCAATCGCCCAGCACCTTGCTGCCGAAATTGCTACCAACAATGATTGCACACTCAAGACACCGCGAGACATCAAAGGATATGATCATGTCTAAAGCAATGACCAACATGACGCTATTTGCTATCGCCTTAGTGATCAATAAAAGCATCAGCCTAATCATGCTGCCTGTATTGCCCCACTTTCTCTCACCAGAACAAATGGGCAAGCTTGAGCTTCTAACAACCTTTGGTGTTGTTACGACCTTGTTTGTCAGTTTCGCTTTGCATGAAGCGCTTTATCGATTCGTCGGCGTTGAAAAGGATAAAAATACGCGCACAAGCCTACTAAACCAGCTGTACTCACTTGCTTTACTCATCGCTGGCGTCGTCGCTCTTAGCTTGCTCACTATCATTTTAATCGCCCCCATTCCCGCGCCTTTTACGCGAGTCGAATTTGCTATTGTTATGTTTGCCATCGTTCTAGAAGGCAGTATTGCAATCGGCACTGCCTGGTTAAGAACACAAGACGACAAAGCAAGAACACTGCTTAACGTCATGGTCACTACCACCATTTTTCAGGTCATTTTTATCGTCGCGGCGCTGTCTGTTCATCCCCATGTTATTTCTGTTTTGTGGGGGGGCTTGTTGGCTGCTATTACTCAATTTGTTTGGCTGCACATCGTTAACCGTTACAATGTCACCCTTCCTAAGCTGACATTGGCAAAACAATACCTAAACTACTGCCTACCAATGATGATGGCCGGTTTAGTAGCATTTTGTCTCAATGGCGCTGAACGCTGGTTCATTGGTGCCAACACTTCTCTTGCGACGTTAGGGATTTACGCGATAGCGGTAAAATTTGCAGTGGGCATGTGTATTTTAGTGCAGCCGTTTGGCATGTGGTGGATGCCACGTCGATTTAACTACTTAGAAGGGCGCAAGAACACTGAAGCAGTGCGCATCACACACTTAGGTATGATTTACATTACAGGTTTGAGTGTAGTGGTTGGCACATTAGCAATGGTGATGATCACCCACTTACTGCCAGAAACCTATCATGAGGCGGTACTATTCAGCTTATTCTTGCTACCTATCGCCATGTTAAAAGAATGGAGCGAGCTGATTAACATCTCCATTTTGTACAAGCGTCGTACTCGCTGGCTACTGGGTATAAATGTCGTCTCTGCGTGCGTTGCGATTGCTTTGCTGTTTGGCTTATCTTCTCTGGGTATTTATGGTGTGTTCATTGCGCTTTATTACGCACAACTGTGTAAGCTGGGCCTGACTTATGTAGTAGGTCAACAATGTATGACGTTGCCTTTTCACCTAAGTCTGATGGTTTTATTACAGATTATATCCGGTGTGGCACTGTTCCTGCTTCACTCTTCACAATCAATAGGAATCGCCATCGCAATTTGCATTTTGACATGCAGTTTGCTGGCAGGGATAGCCACTCGCTACATGAGTAAAGAGACGCTCAATGCTCTCACTCGATACATAGTGAAACGGCGTGGACAGGTGAAGAGATACTCGTTATGAATGAAACCAAGGTGAGAACAAAACAGTCCATCGCAGCACTGACGATCACTGTCGGTATCGGCCTGCTTTGGGTTGTTATGCCTCATCCCATTTTGATTGTTGCGTTGTGTTTCGCACCACTCGCGTTACTGTTTGTTCTCAATCAAACGTTTTGGCTTGTCACACTGTTCGTTATTTTTTCATTCTTTCGTATTCACGAAGCCTTTCCTGTTATCTATAACTTCAAGATCCCATTACTCTTATCACTGGGGGCACTAGCCGCACTCGCTTTTCACCTTCTTATAAGCCGCCAGATTACAGCTTTTTGGCACCCTTCATTAAAGTGGCTGTGTATATTTTGGGGTCTGGTTATCATCGGAATCATATTCGCTTCCAGTCGTGATATCGCAATAACGGTGTTCAAAAATACCTATTGGAAAATCATCATTATGACGTTGGCAATCACTTGGCTTATTACTAAACCTTCACAGCTCGCACAGATGTCAAAAGCAATTATTTTCGCCGGACTATTGATTGGCTTAGTGGCATTACAAAACGCAGCGAATGGCATTGATTTAGTCGAAGGAACGCGCGTGTCAATAGGACGATCCATAGGTTCAGTACTTGGCGATCCTAACGATTTGGCACTAGTGCTGATGTTTCCCCTTGCCTTTACCGTTAGTCAATTGATGGAGAAGCATTCCCCCAAGCATCTCAGGCTCTTTGCCCTTATCACCTGTTTGGTTTTGTTCTTTGCGATAATTGAGACTCAGAGCCGCGGTGGGTTACTCGGTTCACTGTCTGTATTTGCCTACTTTGCTTTTAAACACATCAAAAGCAAAACATTAGTCTTGGTACTAGGCGCCATCGCAGCGATCGTACTCTACGCATTCGCTGGTATTTCAGGACGAGAATCGGGGGGAGCCGCTGAGGATGGTATAGATGCCTCTGCGATGGGGCGACTTTATGCGTGGGAAGCGGCATTTAAAATGGCGATGCATCATCCGTTGACTGGCGTAGGTCTAGATAACTTCTACTTTAATTACTATTTCTACAGCCCACACTGGGATGGTATCAACCACGCCGTCCATAGTACTTGGTTTGGCGTGTTAGCAGAAACGGGTTTTGTCGGGCTCGCGGTGTTCATTACTTTAATTGTGTCATTGATCCGCACCTCTTTGCATTCCATCTCATTGCTGACACCAAAATCAGATTACACCCTCTCTGTAGGAGCAAACGCCGTGTTAAGTGGGCTTATCGGTACCATCGTATCAGGCACTTTTCTGACTCAAGGTTTCACTTGGCCAATTTACATTCTAGCGGCGTTAACAGTTGTCGTTAGCCGAATTGTTCAAAGTGACTGTCAAAATGAGAAATCCTAGTTTCAAACATAAACAAAACCCATAACTCACTGTTTTAAAATGGCTAATTCCTTGGCACGCATTGTGATTACTCACTTAATTAGTAATCAAATAACCAAGACTCAAGGAGAGCCACATGACGGACATCGTAGTATTTGGAGAAGATTTTGGTGGGTTACCCTCTTCCACTCAGCATATTGTCAAGCGACTAGCAGCGAACCATCGAATCCTTTGGGTGAACTCCATTGGCCTTCGTCAACCTAAGCTGGATTCTAAAGACATACAGCGTGCGTTAAACAAACTCACTCGTGTATTTCATAACGTAGGCTCACACAAGCCAACATTGGACTCTGAAACAAACCCAAACATTCACATCATCAACTTGCTCACCATTCCTGCCCCTAATTCTGCATTAGCAAGAAAAGTGGCCGCTAAGATGATGAAACACCAACTCAACAAACAATTACAAGCTCTTGGTTTTGATAAGCCTGTATTTTGGACGTCGCTCCCGACTGCTGCCGATGTTTGTGCAGAAATGAACCCACGTGGACTGATTTACTATTGTGGCGATGACTTTAGCGCTTTAGCTGGTGTTGACCACTACACGGTAACAAAGCACGAACGTACTCTTGTTAATGCGGCCAACGTTATCTTTACGGCAAGCGAAACACTCTCCACCAAGTTTCCATCACATAAAACCGTCACTTTGCCTCATGGTGTCAACGTTAGTCTGTTTTCTGAGCCAGCACCGAAGGCCAAAGACTTGCCTGATAACGGCCGCAAAGTGCTGGGCTTTTATGGTAGTTTGTCTGAATGGTTAGATTACGACTTAATTGCCCAAGTCGCAGACCAAGCGCCTGACTGGGATCTCGTGTTCATCGGCCCTAACGAGTTCAGTGATAATCCACTTCCACAAAGATGCAACGTATACTACCTGGGCCCGAGAGCGCATCACACTCTGCCACGTTACTCCCAACACTGGGATGCCAGTTGGTTGCCCTTTGTTGATAACGCTCAAATCAAGGCATGTAATCCGCTTAAACTTCTTGAGTATTTGGCAACAGGAACCCCTGTTATCAGCACACCATTTCCTGCATTAATGCCCTACAAACATATGCTTCATGTGGTTCAAGATGTCGAAGACGTGCGTGCCAGTCTCGATCACCTGATCCCACCCCCGGCAAACTCAAAGCAATATGTTCAACAGCAAAGCTGGGAAGCAAGAGCCAACCAAGTTGATAAATTAGTGAGGGCGCTATGAACGATTTAAGAGAAAACCTCAGCGTACTGTTACATGGAGCTTGGAGACGTCGCTACATGATCGTTATTCCTATGCTTGTATTGCCTGTGCTGGGTTTCATCGTAAGTAAACTGGTTCCGACGACTTATGTTGCTCATACCAGCATGCTTATTCAAGAGACAGCGAAAATGAACCCGTTCCTTCAAGACCTTGCCGTCTCAACAATGCTTAAAGACCGATTGAGCGCACTCAGTACTCTGCTAAAAAGCCGACACGTTTTGTATTCTGTCGCAAAAGAACAATCGCTGATCAATGACGAGATGAGTGCAAAAGAGCAAGAGTTCATCATAAAAGATCTTGCGTCGCGCCTGTCTGTTCAGCCACTCGGTAAAGACTTCATTCAAATTCAATTGCAAAGTGGTAAATCAGAAGGAATGGAGTCGATGCTGCTGTCTGTCAGAGAGCATTTTGTCGAACAGCTTTTGGCTCCTGAGCGTTCTTCGATTAAAGATTCGAGCCATTTTTTGACTATCCATATCAACAAACGCAGGGAAGAACTAGACAAGGCTGAACAAGCCTTTGCAGAATATAAAAATACTTACTCAGACGCGACGCCCGAAATGCAAGCTCAAAGCCTTACTCGCCTTGCTAGCCTCAAACAAACGCTAGCCGAAAAGGAGGCGGAGCTTGCTGGTGTTTCACGAAGTCTAGGCAGTTTGGATCAACAACTATCCAAAACGAACCCGGTTATCGGTAAACTGGAAGAGCAAATCATCGACATTCGTAGTGAACTTACCCTGCTTCGCGCTAAATACACAGAGGCGCATAGTTTAGTGCAAGGTAAGTTGCGAGAATTAAACCGGTTGGAGCAGGAACGCTCGGTACTCTTGAACTCTAAACAACCAGAACTAAACAGTGCTCAACTATGGGATATCGCGAGCAATACCACAGTAAACAGTCTTGGCGAAGCACAGCCTCTACTTGTCTCCCAACTACATCAATTACAAATGATGCGTGGACGTTTTGAAGCACTTACGGAAGAAACCAACAGCTTGCGAGACATGATCCAAGAATTAGAGCGAAATGCGCACCAATTTGGGAGCACAGCAACAGAAATCAACCGCTTAGCTCGTGACGTCGCAGTGAAGAGAGAAATGTATGATGAACTCGTCGAACGCTATGAGATGGCCCAACTAACGGGTTCTTTGGGAGAGTTTGAAGAGAATAAGCGCGTAAAAATCATTGATGAACCGTTCACGCCAACGATTCCAACTAACTTACCTAGTTTTGTGTTTGTCATTTTAGGATTTATTGGTGGCGCTGGTTTAGGCATTGGATTAGCGACGATACTTGAGTTAGCCGATAACTCTATCCGCTCTAAAAGAGCATTAGAAAAACACCTTGGTGTTCCTGTCATCACCACTTTACCTAACGTAGTGTACGGAAACTAACCGCCATAAGAACTCATTTACAAGCACTCAGTCGGCGAGTGCTTTTCTTTTACTACTGCCTTATACAGCCTCATAGCATGTCCACTAATATGAATCTCAAATTGAGAATAAACATAAAGCCTCACAAGCATCAATATTAACTTATTGTTTTTAAACGATTATTTTTTTTGGCACGCAGTCTGCAATTCCTAAATAAACAACGAACTCAACGAGGGTTTGAAAATGGAATTCAGACAAAAACACAATAACACTAAGCACAGCAAAAAAGTGATATTACACGTCGTGCAACACTTAGCTCCTGGTGGTTTAGAAACGCTCGTACTAGAAATGCTTCGTTTTGCGCAGCCCAACCATTCCGTTTTTGTCGTGAGCTTAGAAGGAAGCAAAGAACATGCACTACAAGGCTGGCAAAAACTATTGTCCTACCAAGGCCAACTGCACTTTCTTAATAAGAAACCTGGATTCAGCGGAAAAACCATCAGTACGCTGACTTCCATGCTCAAAGGACTTAAGCCTGATGTGGTCCACACTCACCATATCGGACCACTCTTATATGGTGGGATTGCGGCACGTTTAGCGCACGTACCTGTAGTTATTCATACCGAACACGACGCATGGCACCTTAATAACAAAAAATCAGCTCGACTGCAGTCCCTACTGCTAAAAATGATTCGTCCACATGTGGTTGCCGATGCGAACTTTGTCGCCGAACAAATCCAAACAAAACTGAATTACCGCAAAGTCTGCACCATACATAATGGGATCGATTGCCAGAAATTTCAAAGCGGTAACCAAGCAACCAAGAGAAACTTGTTTGGGCTTCCAGCCAACAAAACCGTGATTGGCGTTGCTGGACGTTTAGAAGCAGTTAAAGGCCATAAAGTGCTTATCGAAGCCTTCTCTCATCTTGCGCCAAACACACACCTAGCCATTGCTGGAGATGGTTCTCAGCTAGCTCAATTGGAAGCACAAGTTAGAACGTTAAAACTTGAGGATCGCGTTACCTTTTTAGGCTTGGTCGACGATATGCCCAGCTTTTACCAAAGCCTCGATTTATTTTGTTTACCGTCGCTTCAAGAGGGTTTCCCCCTCTCAACCCTCGAGGCTCAAGCATGTGACATTCCTTGCGTCGCAACGGATGTTGGCGGCGTGAAAGAGACGCTCTGTCCGAACAACAGCACACTGGTTGAAGCAAATCGCGTGTTTTCGTTGGCCGAAGCGTTATCACAACAACTGGAATCATCACACCGCTCTCCTCGAACTTTTATTCTCAAACACTTTGATATCAGAGACATGGTGAGTCGCTACTCACGTTTGGCCAAGGAGGCTAGCTATGAATGATTTACTTTGGATTATAGGGTTTGGTTTATCCGCATTTTTGATTGTCTATCATCACGTTGGGTACCCACTGCTCCTTAAATGGCTTCCTTTAAAACGGCAAGCCGAAACCAAAGCACCATTTGTAGAGCGAGCTTACAAAGCCTCCAAAACAGATAACCAGCTACCCTCTATTACTGTCATCGTGCCCGCCTACAATGAAGAACAATGGATAGCAGAGAAGATCCGTAACCTTGCGAGCCTAGATTACCCGAGGGATAAATTAAGGGTAGTGATCGCATGTGATGGCTGCACAGATAACACAGCCGAGATTGCGCAAGCGACAATTCAAGAAGCAATCTGCTCTGATACTCTGTTCATTATTAATGATCACCAAGTCAATCGCGGTAAAGTTGCCCTACTCAACGAAGAAATGCGTCATGTTAGCTCGGACATTACCGCACTGAGTGACACGTCGGCATTGATTTCTTGCGATTCTCTGTTGCTAGCTAGTCAGCATTATCAAAATGAGAACGTTGGAGTGGTTAACGCAACATATCAAATAATGAGTACTGATAACCAAGGTGAAGCGGCGTATTGGCGATACCAGTCTCGAGTAAAGCATCAAGAATCCTTGTTAGGTTCAACGATTGGTTCCCACGGTGCATTTTACACTTTCAGAACTCACTTATTTGAACCACTGGAAGTCAGCACCATTAATGACGACTTTATTCTCCCTATGAGAATCGTTTTGCGAGGCTATAGCGCTATTTACGAGCCAAACATGCTGGCTCTTGAACTAGAACAGAGCTCAGACAACGCAGATTTCAAGCGGCGCCTAAGAATTTCAGCGGGTAACATGCAGCAGCTCATGCAATTAAAGCAATTACTGCTACCTCGTTATCGTGGCACTGCCTTTGCATTTCTATCGGGAAAGGTTCTGCGCTTAGCAACACCCTATTTGATGATTGTTTGCTTTATTTGCTCACTACTACTGGCACACAATCCGCTGTTTCAAGTAATGCTGTTCGCTCAAGTTGGCATTTATAGCATCGCGCTTATCACTTACTTGATGCCAGCACTTAACACAATTAAACCTTTTAAGCTGATTAGCTACATCGTCATTGGTCATCTCGCCAACTTTATCGGCGGTATGAAGTATTTACTCGGAATGGAAAATGGACGTTGGAAACGCGTCAACCAATAAGGAAAGCATCATGAAAAACTCACGCTACGATTCAAATGTATGCCACGCGAAAAGAACGTTTGATGTACTGGTTGCAATGCTTATTTTGGTTGTCACTGCACCGCTATTCCCATTTATCGCGCTAGCTATAAAAATCACATCGAAAGGCCCAGTGATCTATCGTCAACTGCGTGTTGGGCGCTGTACACCAGAAAAAATGGATCTTTTTCAAATCATGAAGTTTCGCACCATGTATATTGATGCAGAGCAACGCTCTGGCGCAGTATGGGCAACTGAAAATGATCCCCGCATCACGCCAGTAGGACGCTTTTTACGCAAAACGCGTTTAGATGAACTACCTCAACTGTTTAATGTGTTGAGAGGTGAAATGTCGATGATTGGGCCGCGCCCAGAACGCCCAGCTTTCTACCAGAAATTGGAAGATGAAATCCCCTATTTTGTAGAGCGCACATATGGCGTGTTACCAGGTATCACAGGCTTAGCTCAGGTTAACCAAGGCTATGATGCATGCATTGAAGATGTAAGACGCAAAGTTGGGTTTGACCACAGTTACGCACTAAGCTTAGGTTCGTTTTACTCTTGGATTTCAATGGACCTTTCAATCATGAGCAAAACATTCGTTGTGATGATTGACGGACGAGGTCAATAACTTCCGGTTCTGGTAACGGTCACTCTTGCCACTGGCGGCGCATCTTTTCTATCGTCGCTGGTGGCACGTCATGAATGCTTTGATACGCTCCGTGACACACTTTAATTTCCACCTCGATGCGCTTCTTCATGCAGTAGTCCATGTAACGCTTCATCTCCCAATGTCGAACAAACGTATTGCTCACAATCACGACTCTCCCTTTGTTCAACCACTTTCTAGTTTGCTGAAAACACCACTCATGCGCTTGAGGTAATTGAACCGGTTCAAAGTGATAATCACCTTCATCATTTTCAAAATACATGTCAGCTTCAAAATGCTTAGCACCAAGCTCTATTGCCAGTTGTTTTGCTAAGGTTGTTTTACCTGAACCCGGAAGTCCACGAATAAGAATGAGTTTAGCCAGTGACATAATGCAGTTTAATGAGGTGGAAATAAGCCTAAACTGTAACGAAATTATTGGAAAAGAAAAGTAGAAATAAAAAATGCCGAGCACATTAGGCTCGGCATTTAAACTCAATCATGGATCGTGTTGTATTTATTTGTAAGCTGGCAGTTCTGTTCTTAACCCTTTCACCAAACTTACGCACATCAACAGCAGAACAAAAGTAAACGGTAATCCTGTTGCAACAACACCCGATTGCAATGCTTGCAGGGCTTCTTTACCACCAACCCAAAGCATTACGGCTGCAATTGCGCCTTCAATACACGCCCAGAAAATGCGTTGCGGTACTGGTGCATCAATCTTACCACCGGCGGTAATACTATCGATAACCAGCGAGCCAGAGTCTGACGATGTAATAAAGAATACCAGAATCAGCACGATAGAAAGCATTGAAATCACTGAGCTATACGGAAGCGCATCGTAAACATGGAACAGAGTCAATGAAATATCAGTTAGGCCATTTGCACCTAGCTCACCAACTTTATTCACCACTTGGTCAAGCGCGATACCACCAAACACAGACATCCAAATCAAAGTAACAACTGTAGGAATAACGATGACTGCGAATAAGAATTCTCGAACCGTACGACCTTTAGACACACGCGCGATAAACATACCAACAAACGGTGACCAAGATACCCACCAAGCCCAGTAGAATACCGTCCAGCCTTGCATCCAAGTTTCATCTTCACGACCGTGAGGGTTACTCAATGGAATAATATTTTCAATGTAAGCCATTGTTGTGTCGCGTAGCGAGCTCCACGCCGTATCAAACGTGATGAAGGTAATGAAAATAAGCAGCGCAAACGCAACCACCATATTGACGTTACTCAGTAGCTTAACACCACCATCAATACCACGAATCACTGATAGCACCGCGATAAAGGTAACGAAGGTGATCACAATCATTTGTGTACCAATGCCGCCTTCTAGACCAAAGACATGGTTAATACCACTGGTCGCCTGCTGAGCACCCAGACCTAGCGACGTTGCAAGACCAAATAGCGTCGACAAAACGGCAAGGATATCAATAACGTGACCTAACCAGCCCCATGCACGGTCACCAAAAATTGGATAGAACGCCGCGCGCAATGAAAGTGGTAAACCTTTGTTAAATGCAAAAAACGCTAATGCTAGTGCAACGAGTGCGTAAATACTCCAACCATGCACACCCCAGTGGAACATAGTGGCACCCATCGCGAGGGATTTTGCTTCTTCGGTGTATGGTACTGCGTTAAGTGGCATTCCCCACCAATCAGTGAAATACGCGGTCGGCTCAGCCACACTCCAGAACAGAAGACCAATACCCATACCCGCGGCGAAAAGCATCGACAACCAAGAAACGGTTGAGTGATCCGGCGTTGCTTCTTTGCCACCTAAGCGGATTTTACCTAGCGGAGAAAAAAGAAGAGCAACGGCGAACAATAAGAAGAAGTTTGTCGACCACATAAAAAACGCATCAAACTGTTCGATAATTCCGTTTTTTAGACCGTTTAATACGTCACGAGCAGTGGTTGGCTCAACAAGAAGAAGTGAAATCAGACAGAAAACAACGAGCCCCGCACTAATGCCAAAAACCGGATTATGTATATCGAATCCCCACTTTTGAACGTTATCCTGTCCAACCTGATAATCGGTTGTATCAATACTATATTTTTTAAATGCATTATCCATAAATACAAATTTAACGTGAATTTGAAACGCCCCTCAGGTGAGAAGAACTCCAATACCGCCCTCCATTAATTTGAACTCTAAAGTTTTAAAGCGGAACGAATTTTAGCAGCAATCACATATTTTTGCAAAAAGTCGTGATTTATTGCATTTTAAGCTCAATTCGAGACAGATGAAGGGGAAATAATATCAACACAAAAATTATGAGGTCTAACGATTGATTTTGTCGTAGGTTGTAGACTAGAAAAGGCACAAGAAATACTTAAGTTCATAGCCAGTCACTGCGCAAATAGAGAAGACCTGCGATGATTTGGTTTCACAATTAACGACGAAACCAAATCAGCAAACCTTTCATCCAGCGAGCGTTATAAGAAATGGAAGGTGATGTTCCCTGTTACGCTGCTAACGGTATCGCTATCGCCTTCAATATCCACGCCAAACGCTTGATAACTCGCGCCCACAGACACATTGTCAAGCAAGAAGTATTCGGCACCAACACCATACATGTAAGAGACGCCATCATCTTTGTCTAAGTTTCTAAGTCCGCCGTCATAATCAACGTTGAATGCATTGATGCCGCCTTTTGCGTAAACGTGTAACGGGCCGAAGTCGATACTAGGTTTCGCCGCTAAATAGAATGAATCAAAATCAGCACTACCCCTGCTGCCACTCAAAGATAAATCCACTTTGCCGTGGTTAAAGTAGCCTGCTTCAATGCCAATGAACGGCAAAATACCAGTACCAACATGAATACCGTAGGTTGTATCATTTTCGCTGTCGATATCGGACTGACCAATTTGGCCACCAGCGTAAATCCAAGAGTCAGCCATAGCTGATGTTGAGCACAACGTTAGAGCGAATAACGAGAGTGTTTTTTTCATACTATCCCTTCCTGATCGATTCCTAAGCGAAACATTACGCAAATATGCGCATTTAATCGCCACTATATATTGGAAAGCATAGGCATTTTAAGACTCTAAAAGTGAATAATTTATGTTCAACTTTTGTTTTGTGACTTCCAGACAAAAAAACACCGACATAAAGCCGGTGTGTTTCATATGGTGTTAGAAAGCTTGACGCTTATAGGAAATGTAGTGTTGCGTTAACAGAGAACGTGCTGATATCGTCTTTACCAGCAGTGTAGTTCATGTAGCTAGCACCAACAGACATTGGGCCAAAAATGAAGTACTCAGCACCCACACCGTACATTAGGTCCAAATCGTCATCGTCTTTGCCGCCTTTCACTTTTTTGTCCCACTGATGGAAACCACCTTTTGCGTACACGTGTAGCGGACCGAAGTCGATACTTGGCTTAAGTGCTGCGTAGTAAGAAGTTAGCTTAGTGTCTTGACCATTTACGTTGAACTCACCGTGTTGTGTTACACCAGCTTCAACACCAATGATAGGTAGAATGCCTGTACCAACGTGAACAGAGTATGATGTGTCCGTCTCACCTTTGTAGTCAGACTGACCTACTGTTGCACCACCGTAAATCCAAGAATCCGCCATTGCCGCAGAAGATGCGCCAAGTAGCGCCACTGCTAATAGAGTTTTTTTCATCATCTACCTTTACTCTTTATTATTCCCACGTCTGCATAACTCAGTCGTTGGTACTACAAATAAAGGGAGGCGAACTATTGCCTCCCAGAACTAAAAAATAATGCTTATTGAGTTACTAGCAATTAGTGTACCAGCAACTTCTTAAGCGATAATTACAAATCTGACACTATTTTACTGGTTGATTAGCAAGCATCAATCGCGTTTTTGACTCGTTTATCAGAAACAGGATAAGGAGTGCCTAATTGTTGAGCAAAGTAACTCACGCGAAGTTCTTCAATCATCCAACGCACTTCTTTTACATTTTCAGGAATGGCCACACCTTTCGGGATCTTGTTCAGCAACTCTTTATAGTCTTGAGTCACAGATTCAATCTTCAGCATATGTAAACGATCTTTGTTTGGATCGATTGGCAACTTCTCCATACGACGCTCTATCGCGCGCATGTAGCGAAGAATATCCGGCAAGCGTTTCCAGCCACATTCCGTTGCAAAGCCTTTGAAGATCAAGCCTTCAATTTGTGCTTTGATATCGGACAGAGCAAACGCCATTGTGAAGTCGATCTTGCCTTTTAGCTTCTTATTGATGCTAAACGCCGTGGTCAGAATAGTCTCAACCTGTTGAGCGATCTCTACAACGGTGTCACCCAATTCAGCACGAACGTGTTCTTTCAATGCTTCGAACTTCTCTGGCTCCCAAACTAAGCCACCCTGCTCTTCAATAAGCTTATCGACACCACAGGCGATACAGTCATCAATCAGATCAAGCACTTTGCCGTAAGGGTTAAAATACAAACCCAACTTCGATTTGTTCGGTAAGTTGGCGTGCAAATATTTAATTGGCGACGGTACGTTCAATAAAATTAGGCGACGCTGACCAGCACGCATTGCCGTTATCTGCTCGTACTCCGTTTCGTAGAGTTTGATTTCAACGCTGTCTTTGGTATCAACAAGCGCCGGATACGCTTTTACATCGTAGCCGCCACGTTTTTGTTGATACACTTTCGGCAATTCTCCAAAACTCCACGTATGCAGACCTTGCTGTTCGATATCGTCATCCGCAACTTTGGAAAGCGTTTCTTGAACTTTGTCTTTCAAACTTTCTTTCAGTTCATGAAGGTCTTTGTTTTCCTTCAATTTACGATTTCGGTGATCAACCGCACGAAACGTGACTTTCAAGTGCTCAGGTACTTGTTCCAAGTTCCAGTCTTCACGCAGCACTTCTACGCCCGTCATGCGTCGCAACTCTTTCTCCAATGAATCTAACAGCGGCGCTTCCATTGGCGTAACGCGCGCTAAGAATGCATCGGCATAGTTCGGCGCAGGCACAAAGTTCTTACGAATTGTCTTTGGCAACGATTTAATCAAGCTAACCACAAGCTCATGGCGTAAACCTGGGATCTGCCAGTCAAAGCCCGCTGGTTCAACTTGGTTTAAAATCGGCAACGGCAAATGCACTGTGACACCGTCACTATCATCGCCTGGTTCAAATTGGTAACTCAATTTGAGCTTCAAACCATTTTGATGCCAGAAGTTCGGGTAATCCAAATCGGTCACATGGCTAGCATCACCCTTGAACAGCATCTCTTTTTCAAAGTTCAGCAGTTCCGGATTTTCTTTAGATGCCTTTTTCCACCACGTATCGAAATGCTTACCAGACACCACTTCGGTGCCAACGCGTTGGTCATAGAAATCAAACAGCTCATCATCATCCACTAAGATGTCTCGACGACGAGATTTATGCTCAAGCTCTTCCACTTCTTGTAAAAGCTTACGGTTTTGCTTAAAGAACGCGTGTTTGGTTTCCCATTCACCCTCAACCAATGCACTACGAATGAAGATTTCGCGACTTACGGTCGAATCGATACTGCCGTAGTTGACCAAGCGTTTCGGTACGATTGGTACGCCGTAAAGCATCACTTTTTCGTGCGCCATCACCGCAGCGCGTTTCTTCGACCAATGTGGTTCGCTGTAACTACGTTTAATAAGGTGTTTAGCTAACGGCTCAATCCATTCTGGCTGAATCTTTGCGATGATACGACCCCAAAGTTTTGAGGTTTCCACCAACTCAGCAGACATGATCCACTTAGGCTGTTTCTTGAATAGACCTGATGCAGGGAAGATATGGAAACGAGCATTACGCGCGCCTTGATATTCATTCTTTTCTTGGTCTTTCATGCCGATGTGCGACAGCAAACCAACCAAAATGGCACTGTGTACGCCATGGTAAGAAGCGGGCTCATCGTTAAGCTTGAACTCCATCTCACGCATCGACTGATGAATTTGGAAGTACACGTCTTGCCACTCGCGAACGCGCAAGTAGTTCAAATAGTCTTGCTTACACTGTTTGCGGAACTGATTGCTAGACAAGGCTTTTTGCTGCTTTTGGATGTATTCCCACAAATTCACAAATGTCAGGAAGTCCGACTCTTCATGGAAGAAGCGACGATGTTTATCGTCTGAAGATTGTTGTTTGTCGGAAGGACGCTCGCGTGGATCTTGAATCGACAAGGCAGCTGCGATGATCATCACTTCTTTAAGCGCACCATATTTTGGCGCTTCCAATACCATACGCGCCAAGCGCGGATCGATTGGCAAACGCGCTAATTGGCGACCAATGGAAGTCAGGCGTTTTTTCGGATCTTTTACCTCAGAGTTAATCGCACCAAGCTCTTCCAGCAAACGCACGCCGTCTTGGATGTTACGTTTATCCGGTGCTTCCACAAACGGAAACGCTTGAATATCACCCAAACCAAGTGCCGTCATTTGCAAGATAACCGACGCTAGATTGGTACGTAGGATTTCAGGGTCAGTAAACTCTGGGCGTGACTCAAAATCTTCCTCTGAGTACAGACGAATACAGATACCCTCTTCCACACGACCACAACGACCTTTACGCTGGTTCGCACTCGCCTGAGAAACTGGCTCGATTGGAAGACGCTGAACCTTAGTACGGTAACTGTATCGACTGATACGCGCCGTACCCGGGTCGATAACGTATTTAATGCCCGGAACAGTTAGCGAGGTTTCTGCCACGTTGGTTGCCAGTACAATTCGGCGACCAGTGTGAGGTTGGAAAATCTTATTCTGCTCACCTGCCGACAAACGCGCGTAAAGCGGCACAATTTCCGTGCTCTTCAGATTACGTTTGGACAATGCATCTGCGGTATCACGGATTTCACGTTCACCGTTCATGAAAATCAGGATGTCACCTAAACCTTCATCGCACAGTTCATCTACCGCTTCGAAGATGCCTTCAAGCTGGTCACGATCATTGTCGTCATCACCGCTTAGTGGGCGGTAACGTGTTTCTACTGGGTAAGTACGACCCGATACTTCAATGATTGGTGCATTGTTGAAGTGTTTTGAGAAGCGTTCTGGGTCGATGGTTGCTGACGTGATGATCACTTTCAAATCAGGACGACGTGGCAGCAACTCTTTCAAGTAACCCAAGATGAAATCGATGTTGAGGCTACGCTCGTGCGCTTCATCGATAATGATGGTGTCGTATTGATTCAAGAAACGGTCATGCTGAATTTCAGCCAACAAGATACCGTCCGTCATCAATTTGATTTGGGTATTTTCAGAGATCTGATCGTTGAATCGAACCTTGTAACCAACAAACTCACCAAGCTTGGTTTCCATCTCTTCGGCAATACGGTTAGCAACCGAACGCGCTGCAAGACGACGAGGCTGAGTATGACCAATCAGACCAAATTTACCGCGACCAAGCTCAGCACAGATTTTTGGTAGCTGAGTGGTTTTACCAGAACCGGTTTCACCCGCGACGATAACCACTTGGTTTTCTTCGATCGCTTTCGCAATATCGTCGCGTTTTTGGCTTACAGGCAGGATTTCTGGGTATTCAATCGTTGGTTTGTAGTTGCTGCGCTGCTCTGCAACCATCATGGATTTTGCGATGTCTAATGCGATTTCGTCGAACACAGCATTACGCGCTGCGTCCTTCTTAATTTTGCTTGCACCAGAAATACGTTTACTCAAGCGGAAACGGTCGCGCATCATGCACTGATTCAGCGCTTTACGCAGAGATGCCGCGCTATTCACTTGAGCCTGAGGTGTTTGAGCTTGTTTCGCTGTCGCTTTTTGCGCACCATTTGACGGTGTCACTTGCTCTTCAGCTAGATTCTTTTTTGGGGGCTGTGACGAAGTCAAAGCGTTTCCTATTCTTTTCATTACAAAAACTGCGCGGATTGTATCACACAAGATCTGTAACAAGATAACCGAAAGCTCATTCAATTTTTTCGAACATGTTCAGCGAATCGCTAGGCTTTTGAACTCACTTACGTTGCTTATAATGGCTCCCATAGTCGAAAGCACTTATTTAAGGAATAACCATTATGTCTCGTGTACTAGCTCTAAAATCAAGCATCCTTGGCGATTACTCTCAATCAAACAAATTGGTTGAAGACTTCATCAAAAATGTAGACCAAGACAAGCTTACTGTTCGTGATTTGGCTGCAAACCCGCTACCTGTTTTGGACTTCGCCGTTGCGACTGCACTGCGCGCTACGGAAGATCTTTCACAAGAACAGCAAGCGGTGGTCGACTTGTCTGACACCCTTATTGAAGAAGTAAAGGCCGCAGACACTTTGGTTATTGCCGCTCCAATGTACAACTTCACCATCCCGACTCAGCTTAAAAACTGGATTGATTTGATTGCTCGTGCAGGCGTGACATTCAAATACACAGAAAACGGCGTTCAAGGTTTGATTGAAGGTAAAAAGGCGATTGTAATAACGACTCGTGGTGGTATTCATAAAGATTCACCAACTGACAACGTTACGCCATACCTACGCACTGTGCTGGGTTTTGTAGGAATCACTGATGTGGAATTTGTTTACGCAGAAGCGCTAAACATGGGTGAAGATGCGGCTGCAAAAGGCATTTCAGAAGCGCAAAGCCAACTTGCAACAATGGCGTAAGTTAGAATAAACCAGAATACAAAAGGGATTGGTTCGCGCCAATCCCTTTTTGGATCCTGATGCCTTGATCGTATTTATAGGGTCTCTAACATCGTCAAAAACGATTCACTTTCTCCAAGTTGCGTATTGCATCGAGGTAGACTTTTTCTAAAGACCGCTCAGCTTCGCTTATCATATTCTCGATCATCGCATTAAACGCGACATCGCTACGGATTTCTATATTGTCTCCCGCCTTAACGTCAAGAGAGTTGACGTACAACACCAACCATTCATCGCCCTCCAAGTGCCCTTCTCCGTGAATGGCAAAAAAGCGTTTGGCAAATTCAGCGTTGGTACAATTTATCGCTTCAATTTGAAGATTGAATGAGGAGTCGATACTCATGGTGCTTATGCCATCCGATTCATCAGATGCATCACAAACAGCCTTAACTCTGGCACGATATACGAAATTTCTCGTTGAAAGCAGCATAGTATTATTCATCATTACTCATAATGGGCGATAAATAAGTCAGTTGCAAATCCGACCTATATGCATCTCGTGATGCGCTAAAACTCGAACTGGAAATAAATAGTATTGTAGTTGCTCCCACCTTTAATTCGCCCAAACTGCGAAGCGCTTTCAAAAATCGCCGAGCGGTGATGCAATGAATAGCCCACCCACATATTGTTCCAGCTCTTTTGGTTGAAGAGATCGCCTACATTGACATCAAACGAGAAATCTAGGTAGTTGAGCAACTTGCTTGGTGTATAACCCTTGTCTTCCATTTCTGTGCCTTCAATATAGGTAATGCTATCAATGTATGACACACCTTCCGCTACACCAAATCGCCAAGTCGTAGGCCAATTAACCGTATAATAAGCCTTAATCGCCATGACGTATTCTGTGCTCGCAGACTGAACACTGGACGACCAGTGATGAACCAACCCTGGCGTTAAATAAATATCAAGAGGAAAACCAAACAGCTCATCCGTTAATGGATGCCCATAAAACAATGAAGTAAGTTGATTGTCGTATGGGTCTTTTTCTCTCTCAAAGCTAAATATTTCACCGATGTTCGAAGGCGTCGCCCAACCATGCGCAATACGTAGATATGCTTTATTGCTCAGTGTCGGTTTCGGAGCTTTGCTTTTATCGTTGAAAAAGCCAAAACCGACAAACACTTCTCCCTGATATCGATCTTCTACAAGCTGACTGTTGTAGGCGTTATCATCTAAGCGAGTAACACTCGTCTCACCCAGTAAATACAAATTTGAAGTTACATGGTAACGCGCTTTAATACCAAGATTGGTGTCAAGTCCAGCTCCAATTCTCTCGCCAGTAATATCCTTAAAGGAGTAATATTCACTATTGAAATCAGCGTCTTTGTATCGAATCGTAATCGATGGCTCTAATTCCCAATCCCCAAATACATAATTGGCAGCAAGGCGGTAATTAGAGTGAAACTGGAGTTCGTCGTCCGTCATCAACTCTACTTCTGCGCGCCAATTGTCGTTAATGCTATAACGCACTTGCCCACCGAAATCGACTCTGTCCCCTTCATTAGCATTTTGTAGCGACATGGGAATATCGACAAATCTCAATCGCATGAGTGCGCTCGCACGCCAGTCGGAATCACTCTCATTATACAAAAAAGCGCCACCTTCAATGCCATTGATATACACATGTTCGTTTTCAAAGAACATCATTGGTACAAATGTACTCACCGTAGAGTCATTATCGGCGGTATAAAACGGAATCGATGCTGTGCGATACATCGCAGCAATCCCCCACGTTTGTTCTTCTGCACCATGCGCAGAAGAAACTACCGCAGCTAAAGGTAAAGCGAGTGTTGTTAGAATTAATCTCTTCATGAGTTCGAAAAATGTTGGTTGAGAAGCAGGCAAACATCAATGATTTGCCATTAAAAGCTTATGTTCTGCTGATGATAGCCGTTACAATGGCAAATGTTGTCATCCTCGTGACAGTTTGAGTCCCAAGATCATATTAATATTGCACGACTAGGTGAGCTTGTTTGCGAATATTTTACCATTACAACAAGCGCTTAAACTCTAGCTTAGTTCTAAATCAAACATAATGAAGTAAAAAGTGAAAGCATCAGAACTCATCTCTACCTTGAATCATTTACCCGCAGACACAGACCCAGACATTGTGATGGGAGAAGCATGGCTGCCAGAGAGGTTGATAGGGACTCAACTCGATGGTGACATGTTGTTTTTGCACTTTGATAATGCACCAGAAGATGGTCAAGGTGACGAAGAAGGGCGTGGCTTCGTCGAACACGAAATCGACCTAATTAGAACTCGGCTTCAGCAAATTTTGGATGAAGACAGTAATAACGCGTCAAAAGCCGATGCGATGCTTGGTTTGTTCCTTATGGGACATGAACTTAGTAGCTCGCAAGTTATCGAAATATTAGAAGAAGAAGCTGACACATAAGGAGCCGTTTTGCCAGCATTGATGAACACGACTGAAATTTCTTCACTTCCTCTTGTCGTTGCAGGTCCGATCCTACGTAAAGTGACCGCAACTGAAATCAATATTTGGCTAGTCACCACCCAACGCTTGGAGGGTATGGTGCAAATTACGGATGAAAATGCCTCCATCCTTTATCAAGCCCCTTTAAGTGAACAAAAAGAACAGCTTCAAATCGGCCTCAATGCGTGGTGTTGCTTACTTAAATTAGAAGGCGAGTTTCCAACCCATCAAGCGTTACGCTATCAAATAAAAACGCAATATGGATTAGTGACGGAACTGCTCCCTCACCTGACTTATGAGCGAGATAATACGCCAAACTTGGGTATTGAGTTCCTCGTTAGTGAAAAAGCGGATTATCTCCTACATGGCTCTTGCCGTAATCCCCATCACTTCAGTGATGATACATTGGTCGCTGCGGATCATAAAATCGCGTCTCAATCCATTGAAGAAAGACCGGATATGCTCATCATGAGTGGTGATCAAATCTATGCAGACCATGTTGCAGGCCCCACTCTCGATGCCATTGAGCAAGTCATAGCTTTATTGGGTTTGCCAGGCGAAGAATTCGATCAAGCTCCGATAAAAAATACCAATGACCTCTACCAACACCCTGCTTGCTATTATGGTCGAGATAAATTGTTGCCTCATTATGTGAGTGATGACAGTTTACTAAGTAAGTTTTTTCCACACCGAGGGACACCAATATTCAGCGCCAAAGAGTGTGAGAATCACCTAATAAGCTTTGCTGAGTGCTTTGCAATGTACTTATTGGTTTGGTCTCCGACCTTGTGGAAGCTTGTTCGAACGGATCGTTTATTAGAAAACGAATTTACTGTCGGCGGAGAAGTTCTTGAACCCAAATGGCAGCAGCAATGGCGCGAAGAAAAAAAACAAATTGATAAATTCGTCGCAGGTCTGGACAAGGTTCAACGCTTACTCGCTCACATTCCAACCTATATGATTTTTGATGATCACGATGTCACCGACGATTGGAATCTCACCATAGGCTGGGAACAAGCCGCATACAGCAACACGTTTGCAAAACGCATTATCGGTAATAGCTTGATTGCTTACTGGCTTTGCCAAGGTTGGGGAAATGCGCCAGAAAAATTCAATGATGAATTTATGAGCCTCGCTCAACGCTTTATCGATGAGCGAACCTCGCAAACCCAAGATGCATTTATTCAATATTTGTATCGCTTTGAGAATTGGCACTACACCATTCCTACGACACCAAAAGTTGTCGTGCTAGATACACGAACCAGACGCTGGCGTTCTGAGTCTAAAATGAACAAACCTTCTGGCTTAATGGACTGGGAAGCGATGATTGAGTTCCACCAAGAGCTCGTGCACCAAGACAAAGTTGTTATTGTTTCTGCCGCGCCAATGTTTGGTGTGAAATTTATCGAAGCACTACAACGTGTAGTGACCATGCTTGGTAAACCATTGATGGTTGATGCTGAAAACTGGATGGCTCACCCCGGAAGTGCGAATACTCTTATTAGTATTTTCACACACACAAAGACACCAACTAACTTTGTTATTCTCTCTGGCGACGTACACTACTCTTTTGCATACGATATTAAGCTCCGCTATCGAAAAAACAGTCCGAATATCTATCAAATCACCTGTAGTGGAATTAAAAATCAGTTCCCTACACAACTGCTCAATATTTGTGATGGCCTAGATAGACTGCTATACAGCCCTCGCTCACCTTTAAACTGGTTCACAAAACGTAAACGACTCAAGATTTACAAACGCGCACCAAGTACGCACAACTTTTATCGCTTGGTTAACCATAGTGCCATTGGTGAGCTACGCCTTGATGATGAAGGCAAACCAAGTCAAATTAGTATTCTGACGAGTGATGGTGACGAAGTTCATTTTCCACCGACACGTGCTGAAAGCTGAGTATCAATCCCCAAATGACTTGCCCTTTGTAAGAGGCAAGTCACCTTGAACTAACTCAGGAGTTTAGGTTTTTTGGTGAGAAAGTGGCCATGCTTAAATGTCAACGGCGTGCTAAATTTGGTATCGCACCTTGAGATCTTCCGTATTTATTACCATGTTAACCAAATAAACAATAGCTCGGTGTTCATTATGTTTAATTCTCTCACATCATTATTTAAACAACTCATTGATGGCTCTGATTTAAGCCAAACCAACACACTTTCCCCTAACATGGCTATCGCGTGTTTGCTTTGTGAAGTTTCTGGCGCAGACCATAGTGTCGATGATAGAGAACAAGAAACAAAGCGCTCTTTATTGATGAAACTGCTTTCGTTAAATGAAGAAGAATCAAATACTTTGTTAGAGCAAGCGCAACAGAAAATAAAAGATTCCGCTTCGCTGTACGACTTTACCTCTCAACTAAGAGAACTGACTCAAGAAACTCGTTACAACTTAATCAAAAGCATGTGGGAAGTCGCTTACGCAGACGGCGAAATTGACCCGCTAGAAGACGCGGTGATCCGTAAAACAGCAGAGCTACTCTATGTTGATCACAGCGAGTTCATTCGAGCGAAGTTACAGTCTCAGTAAAGTGACGAGATGAGTATATAAGTCGCTGGCTAACTCTAAGCTCCCCCTATAATGACAACAGATATCGCTTCTGTAGCCATAAAAAAACGCGCACTCTGCGCGTTTTTCAATAAGCCAACGACATTGTTATTAAAATACTGGTCAAGGTATGTGTTTAGCTCTTTCCACACTAAACAGACTGCATGACAAAACAACAATGGTTGGATGATTATTTAATTACAAGCTAGCTAGGTTCGAATAACTAAAACATGGTCAAAGCAAGCTTAGCTAAGTTATATGCATCTACATAGCCAGAGTGTTGACGCCCTTCCCAGTCTATTCCTTTTGCTTCTTGAGCGGCTCGATGGCCTATACGTTTATCTTTAAGACGATTTTGAATACGGTAGAGTGTCGCTAAGTTGATGAACTCTGTGAACGGTGCTTCAATACCTTTTTGCTTACACTCTTCTAGAAGAATGACGTCATCTCGCCCCCAAGATGCAAAGATTTTGTTGCGACCACCGAAGTTCTTAACCATGGATTTAAGCACTTCTTCTAGTGGGCGTCCTTGTTTTTCAATCTTACGTGGTGTGATGCCCGTTAACTCAGCGCAAAATAGAGAGACTTCATCGTGTTCTGGTTTCACGTAGTATTGAGCACGCTTGACTATCTCACCTTTAGACAAATCTATTTCAGCTAACCCCACTTCGATAATTTCACCCGTGCTGCCGACGCCATTTTCGTTCCAGCAACACATTTCTAAATCGAAGCATACAATACGGTTATGGTTCATAGTTTGCCTTGGTTCCTAACATAAAAATTTAAAGCGTGCGATTCTATCGTAACACGGCGTAAAACTCGAATTTGTGCGCCCATTTAATCGCCGATCGACACATTATTACGGCCGTTTTTTTTACTCAAATAGAGTTGACTATCCATTTTGTGATACAAGCTCTCAGGATCTTCTTCTTTATGGATAACCGCACCGATACTCAACGTACAGATAATTGACGCATCACCATAATCAAAAGCCGTACTTGCCACAACACTCCGTAATTTTTCTAGGTAAGCTTCTAGCACTGCTCTATCAATGACTTTAGAAATAATACAAAACTCGTCACCACCAGCTCGGTAAAACTTATCTCCCGGTTTTAAATTAGCACTGACCAGCTTAGTGACATGTTGTAACGCTTCATCTCCACCTAAATGGCCGTGTTTGTCATTAATCACTTTGAAGTGGTCGATATCAAAACCAACCAAGGCGAAGTTAACACCTTTGTTTATCTGATTAAGCAAATGATCGTTGAATGCTCGGCGATTCAGTAGTTGAGTTAGAGGGTCTCGCTCTGCCATTCTTTTTAATTCAACGGTTTTGAGCTCCAACATGACCGCTAAGCGCTCTTTTTCTCGAGACTGTAAATTCACAATCCAACTGATCAAAAAGGCGATTACCAATCCGGCTAGTGTCGTGCCCGCTAAAATAGAACGCTCCCAAGCTGAGACTGCGTCAGAAAGCTTAAAGTCAATACGCCATTCACGGTTAGGCAGTTGAATGGTCCGGCTTATAACCGTTCCTCGAATGTTGTCCCAGCTCGCACTTTGAAAGAGAACAGGGTCATCTGCTGCGTCGAATCCCAAATCTTCTACGCGCACCGACATATCGAGCTCCGTCGCGGTTTTCGTAATCAAATCCTCAAAGTAAACCGTACTTCGGATAACACCGGTCACTACTCCTAATAAATATTTGTTCTCGAAGTCGAACACTGGATGGAACACCAGCAACCCAGTCTTAGGTATGGACTTGTCATAACCATCTTGCAGTAAGCGAACTTTATCCGAGACATTCGCTCGCCCATTTTCGGAAATATCATCCAAGATTAAATCGAAGCGTTTGCGCGAAAAATAGAAACCCAATAGAGAAAGGTTTTCCGGTGTTCTTGGGTAGATATCCGACGCGATGAAAATTGGCTCATTGTGTTCAAAAATGTACCCGTAGGTTTTGGGACCATCTTTAGGAACGGTAAACGGTTGGAAGTTTGGAAATTTTTGACGGGTCTTTAAAATATGTTCATCAAGATCTTCAAATTCGACCTTTTGCATCCATTGAAGTCCAATGAGACTTCGCGAGCTATTAATCACTTGTTCCGCATACATGGGAAACGATGGCCAATAGCTTCGCTCAATCGAATGGAAAAAGTTTGCGCCCGCACCAATGAACTTTAGATCATTCTCGACGTTTGCTTTAAGTGATTCTGCTTGTCGGTCGGCTAAAGTATCAAACGTCGTCTGTGTATACCGTTGCTGCATTGTATAAGCAGCACCGACTACACCAGCAGTGACACATAAAGTCGCCAAAAAAGCTAAAATAGAGTCTGAATGTCGTTTTATAAAGCTCTTATGAGCGGTGCTTTGTGTCATATCGTAATTTTTGATACTTCCGTAAGTTAAACTTCGGGATCTATTGAAATACCGCGTTAGCAATGCACAAACATCAAGCAACAACCTATATTGGGGAGTCTGATCGTCGATTTTTCACTCTGTTCGTACGGTATAGTCACGAATTATTACAGCCTTAAGCCTTGAATATGCTACCATCCGTCATCATTTTAATGTCTAAACTTGGTGCAAGATCGCAAAGACGATCGTTTTAGTGAACAAATATGAGCCAATACTGAGCACCAATAAATCAATAGAAAGAGAAAAAACGTCATGAACATTGATTTGAACCTAATTCCTCAAACGTTCGATATGCTTCACGCAGGCCTAACCGCATCGAGCGTTTTGCTTCTTCTAGTTGCAGTGTCGCGCAAATCAAAAGTGGTCGAGAAAGTGGTAGAAAAACCAGTCGAGAAAATCGTCGAGGTTGAGAAACCAGTTGAGAAGATCGTTGAAGTAGAAAAAGTAGTGGAAGTAGAGAAAGTCGTAGAGCGTGTTGTAGAAGTTGAATCAAAACTTGCAACCGCATCAACGGACTCTGCAATGCAGCTGCTTTCTATCATGCAACAAGAAGCACGTCTGATTGACTTCCTAAAAGAAGACCTAACGTCATTCTCTGATGAAGAAGTAGGCGCAGCCGCTCGCGTAATCCACACTGGCGGTCAGAAAGTACTGAACGACTACGTGACGCTAGCGCACGTTCGTAACGAAGACGAAGAAACTCGCATTACGGTTGAAGAAGGCTTCAACCCACAAGAAATCCGCCTAACTGGCAACGTAACAGGCAGCGCGCCATTCAACGGCACGCTAGTTCACAAAGGTTGGAAAGCAACATCAATGACGTTGCCTAAACTGGCTGAGAACTACGATGCATCTGTGATCGCTCCAGCTGAGGTTGAGCTGTAATGGAACACATGAACCAAGAAAACCATTCTCAAGAAGCGTCTGTTGAAACTCAACAGACACCTAAATTCAGTGTTGGTATCGACTTAGGTACAACACACTGTGTCATGTCTTTTGTTGATACACACAACGAAGACGCTCGCGTTGAAGTGATGCCAATCCCGCAGTTAACTGCGCCGGGTACGGTAGAGACTCGTAGCCAATTAGGCTCTTTCCTTTACCAACCACACGAACACGAAATGAACCCGCAATCACGCGTTCTTCCGTGGTCGAGCGAGCCAAAAGCTCTGGTTGGTGCGATTGCACGTAACCTAGGTTCGAAAACGCCAATTCGTCTTGTTGCAAGTGCGAAATCTTGGCTTTGCCACGCTGGTGTAAACCGTCGTGATGCTTTCCTGCCAGCAGGTAGCCCAGAAGAAGTGGAAAAAGTATCCCCTCTTCGCGCGACAGAGCTTTACCTAGAGCATCTAAAAGACGCTTGGAATCACGCGAATCCAAATCACAACCTTGCCGATCAAGACGTAACTATTACGGTTCCTGCTTCTTTTGATCCTGCTGCTCGCGATCTAACTGCAGAAGCTGCACGCAACGTTGGTTTTGTGCACCTAACGCTTCTAGAAGAGCCACAAGCTGCGCTTTACAACTGGATTGATAACAGCAACGACAAATGGCGCGACGAAGTTGAAGTTGGCGACATCGTGCTTGTGGTCGATATCGGTGGTGGTACAACCGACCTTTCTTTGGTTGAAGTAACTGAAGACGACGGCAACCTAACTCTGAACCGCATCGCGGTAGGTGAACACATCCTACTTGGCGGTGACAACATGGATCTTGCACTTGCGTACCGCTTGAAAATGAAGCTAGCGCAAGAAGGCAAAGAGCTACAGCCATGGCAAGTTCAGGCAATGACACACGCATGTCGTGACGCGAAAGAAGCGTTATTGAACGACAGCGAACTTCAGTCAGTGCCAATCGTAGTACCAAGCCGTGGTTCTAAACTGCTTGGCGCAACGCTGAAAACAGAACTGACTCAAGAAGAAGTACAACAAACACTGGTTGATGGCTTCTTCCCTCAAGTTGCAATTACTGACCACCCTGTTCAACGTAACCGTGGTGCACTAACGCAAATGGGTCTGCCTTACGCACAAGATGCAGGCATTACTCGTCACATTGCAGCGTTCTTGTCTAAACAAGCCAATGCACTTTCTGCTTCAGGAAGTGGCGCAGAAGCAGCAGCTCAAGATTTCAACCCGTTCGCTAACATGCCTGGTATGCCAGGTGCGGATGCAGCGCAATCAGCTGACTTCATCAAGCCAACCGCAATCCTATTCAACGGTGGTGTTCTGAAATCGAAACTTCTAGCAACTCGTCTAGAAGACACGATCAACGAATGGCTAATTGAAGCAGATGCAGAAATGGCGAAGCGCCTAACAGGTGTGGATTTAGACCTTGCAGTTGCTAGCGGTGCGGCTTACTACGGCTCTGTACGTCGTGGTCAAGGCGTTCGTATCCGTGGTGGTATTGCTTCGGCTTACTACGTAGGTATCGAAAGTGCAATGCCTGCGATTCCGGGCATGGCGCCGCCAATGGAAGCACTTTGTGTTGCACCATTTGGTATGGAAGAAGGCTCAAGCGTTGACGTACCAAGCCAAGAGTTTGGTTTGATCATCGGTCAGCCTGTTAACTTCCAATTCTTCGGCTCAACGGTTCGTCGTGATGACCTAGCAGGTACTCACCTAGACTACTGGGCACCAGAAGAGCTTGAAGAGCTTCCAGAAATCCAAGTAACGCTACCTGTATCTGAAGGTCGTCGTGAAGGTGAAGTGGTTCCGGTAACCCTAGCCTCTCGCGTCACAGAGCTTGGTACGCTTTACTTAGAAGCCATTGCCGCTGATAACGGTCAAAAATGGCATGTTGAGTTCGATGTGCGCGAAGACGCGAAAAGCAACTCAAACGAAGAAGAATAAATAGAAATCAAACGGCATCCAATCGGGTGCCGTTTTTAAATACACGAAGGTTTGTATGGCATCTCCTCGTTTTCTTGTTGGTATTGACCTTGGCACCACAAACACTGTGGTGGCGTATTGTGAAATCACCGACAACCTTGAACAATCCGAAGTATCCCTATTTGACATCGACCAACTGATTGGTCCCGGTGAAGTGGTTCGTAAACCATTGCTGCCCTCTTTCCGCTATCACCCTGCGGTTGGTCAAATCTCCCCTTCTGACCTAACACTCCCTTGGGAAAACGAACCTGTCTCTGGCGACATTAGTAATGTGATCGTGGGTGAATGGGCTCGTGAATTAGGCGCTAAGGTGGAAGGACGTCAGGTATCCAGTGCTAAAAGCTGGCTATCGCACCAAGCAGTGGATCGTAGTTCAGACATTCTTCCTTGGGCCGGTGCGCAAGACGTAGATAAAGTCTCACCCGTTATTGCCAGCGCAAGCTACCTCAACCACATTCGTCAAGCATGGAACTACCGTCATCCTAGCAATAAGTTAGAAGACCAAGATGTGGTTGTGACCGTTCCAGCTTCGTTCGATGAAACCGCTCGTAAGCTCACGCTTGAAGCGGCACAGCTAGCTGGTTTAAAGAAAATCGTCCTGCTCGAAGAACCACAAGCCGTATGTTACGACTGGTACGCACGCCACCAGCAAACCGCAGCTGATGAACTCAAAGAGTTACCGCTGATTCTGGTGTGTGATGTGGGCGGTGGTACTACCGACTTGAGCTTGATTGAAGCCAGTTTCTCTTCTCAAGATGAGCTAGCCCTTGACCGCATTGGCGTTGGCGAACACTTGATGCTTGGTGGTGATAACCTCGATTTAGCATTAGCACACCTTGCAGAAAGCCGCTTCAACCAAAGTAAGAAGCTCACTGCCGCAAGCCTGACTAAGTTGATTCAGCAAACGCGTAAAGCGAAAGAAAACCTGCTTTCAGCGAATGCACCTGAAGAAGTGAAAATCACCATGCTGGGCAGCGGCTCGAAACTTCTTGGCGGAACAAAGAGTATTGGGCTGAGCAAACAAGAAGTGCACCAAATCGCTTTAGATGGCTTCTTCCCGCTTTCTGATTTCAGTGAAGTACCAGATAAACGCCGCAGCGCGGTTGTCGAGTTTGGTCTTCCATACGTTGCCGACCCAGCAGTGAGCAAACACGTTGCCGAGTTCTTAACGACGCATCAGCAAGTCTCTCGTGCCGCACTTGGCATTGAAGACGACAAACAAAATGCCATTCCAGTCGGTTTGCTACTCAATGGTGGTGTGTTCAACAGTGAGCTTGTGACTGAGCGTGTCACTACCCTACTTTCCGATTGGCGCGGCGCACCAGTTACGGTATTAGACAACCCACATCCAGACTGGTCGGTTGCACTGGGTGCTGTTGCATTTGGTAAAGCGCGTCGTGGCGCACAACTTAAAATTGGTGGTGGCGCAGCGCGTTCTTACTTCTTGCATCTTCAAGAAAAGAACAAGATGGGCAAAGCTCTCTGTTTGCTTGCAAAAGGCACAGAAGAAGGACACGAGATCCGATTAAGTGGTCGCCGCTTCTCGCTTACCCTAGGTGAGCCCGTTCGCTTTAACCTGCTGACTTCTACCCACGACACCTTAACCAATAACACCGCCATTCAAAACGGTGTAATGGTTGACGTTGATCCGGACTTGTTTGCTCCCCTGCCGCCTTATATCACCACCCTTGAAGGTGAAGGTGCCGAACTGCAAGCCAACCAGAAAGAGCGCGTAGAAGTGCAACTGGCGTGTCAGTTGACTGAAGTCGGCACACTTAAGATGGAATGTGTCAGCGCAGAAGATGACAGCAAACGTTGGGAGCTGGAATTCGAAGTTCGTAACAAGCAAACCGACGACAGTGAACAAGTTAAACTTCACCCTAAGTTGAACGAATGTAAGGAGCTGATCGCTCGCCTTTACAGCGGTAACAAGAAAAGCGCAGAAGGCAAAGAGATCAAAACCTTAGCCAAAGACCTTGAGAAGAAGCTCGGCAAACGTGACGCATGGGACTTCACCACACTCCGTCAACTTTTCGATACTTTTGCACAAGGTCGTAAGCGTCGCCGTCGTTCTGAACAGCACGAGAAAAACTGGCTTCGTTTGGCGGGCTTTGCACTGCGTCCGGGCTTTGGCGATCCAACAGACTCTTGGCGTATTGAGCAAGTTTGGGGACTGTATCAACAAAATATTCAGTTCAAAAACCATCAAGGTTGGACAGACTGGTGGGTATTCTGGCGACGTATCGCAGGTGGTTTGAGCCAAGAGCAACAAGAGACCATCTTGGCGGACATCGCGAAATACCTACACCCTGGCGCGATGAAAAACCCACAATCCGCCAAAGCAGCGCAAGATATGGGTTACGAGTCAATGGTGCGCTTGTCTGCCTCTCTGGAGCATTTAGAAGTCGAAGACAAAGTTCTATTGGTAACGTGGTTCTTGAGCAAAGCCATCAACCAAAACCAGTTTGAACAAGCGCACTGGTGGGCATTGGGACGCTTGGCATCGCGAACGCCACTTTATGGCAGCCAGCACAACGTCATTCCTCGTGAACAAGCGGAACAGTGGCTACCTAAATTACTGGAACAAAACTGGCAGAAAGAACCAATGATCGCGTTCGCAGCCGTAATGATTTGTCGTAAGACGGGCGACCGCCTATTTGATATCTCAGACGACTACCGTGAGCAGGTACTGGCTAAGTTGAAGCAAAGCAAGGTGCCTGAATCTTGGGTATCACTGGTTGAAGAAGTCAAAGAGCTATCTGAGAGCGAATCGAAGCGTATCTTCGGTGATGCACTCCCAAGCGGCCTGACGCTGGTAAATAACTAAGCTCCCATGCTCATAAAAGCAACAAAGCCCTTCTCGTGAAGGGCTTTGTTTTATCTGGTTCTAATAGCTGACGATAGTCGACTCGTTAGTTCATTTCCGTATTGATTACCACATCACGCGTTTCATTATCCATATCACTGATGCCGACCACTGAGATTTCACGGTCAGATAAATTCTCAATCATGCTGTCTTCTAACCCACCATCCGTCATCCACGCATAGAATTTTTCTGCAATACGATCCGAACCTTCTCCGACAAACGTTAATGTGACCTTCTTCATTTGTGACACTCCATCAATTTACGATTCAGCCACTTAAGCGTAGTATGTTTCACAAATATCGACATAAACTAGGACTAACTTCTTTTATGAGTATCGAAAAATTTGACGCGATTTATCAGCGCGCTGCCGAGCGTAAAGGTGGTGAAGATCAACTTGAAGCGCTTTTGTCTCATCCACTAAGCAAAGAAGAATTGGCAGCGATTCCCGACGACCGTTGGCTAGCCGCTTTTTCGATGAAGGTATTCCAAAGTGGGATTTCGTGGAGCGTGGTTCGCAACAAGTGGCCGAACTTCGAAGAAGTGTTCTTTGGGTTTAAGATTGAGCCGCTATTGATGCTGTCAGATGAGCAATGGGAAACCAAAGCAACCGACAAACGCATCATTCGCCACCTCACTAAAGTCATGTCGATTCCTGCCAACGCTCGTATGATCCACGAAGCAAAAATCGAATATGGCTCGTTTGGCAAAATGGTTGCTGATTGGCCGCAAGAGAAAATCACCGACCTATGGGCGTATTTGAAGAAACGCGGCAATCGCCTAGGCGGAAATACTGGCCCTTACACACTTCGTCAAATGGGCGTTGATACCTTTATCTTGTCTAGCGACGTGGAAGCTTACCTGCGTAATTGCAAGATCATTGAAGGTGGCAAAGATACGAAAAAATCGCTCGATGCAACCAACAAAGCGTTTGTTCAATGGCAGCAAGAAAGTGGTAGAAGCCTGTCTGAGATCAGCCAAATCATTGCGTTCAGTACCGGCGATAATCGCATTTAATCCAGACTGAACCCAAAATACAAACGGTGCACTGATCATTGGATTTAGTGCGCCGTTTTTATGTTCATTGGTTCAAGTACACACTTACTTTGAAGCCAGTGATTCCCACTCAGTCAGTAGCTGCATAATACGGTGAGAGTCTTCCCATGTTGCACAAGGGTTTTCTAACGAGGTACGCCCCTCTTCAACCGCTTGGCGAATATTGCGCACTTGATAGAAGAAAGCGTCCCCAGTTGCCGGTACAGACACTTCCCGCTTCGACGTCTCGTAAATTTCCACACTAAACTGGTTATCTTGCGTTGGTAGCCATGGGTTTGAATCTAAGGTAATACAGCCTTTGCTACCCAGAATGGTGAACTGGTGTTTCAATCCATGATCTTCGGCAGTATGTACGCTCACCGTTTGTTGCTCACCAAATTGCATCATCAAGCTCGACTCGCAGATATTCCCATCATTACCTCGTCGGCCAATCGCTTTCATTGAACGGTTCTCAAAGGTTTGTTCACCCAACATGGTTTTAACCACCAAATGCACTAATGACATTGGATAGCAACCTAAGTTATACAAAGCACCTTTGCTGTCTGGATTAACAAACTGCGCAATCGACGCAATATAAGACGTATGGATGGAGCGAAGTTCACCAATCTCTCCCGATTCAAGCACCGAAACCAACTCGCTGATCAACGGGTGATGTAAATACATTAAGCCTTCAGCAAAGAACACCTTGTGTGCTTCTACTGCTTGAAGTGCCAGCTCGGTTTTTTCCATATCGACAGAAAGCGACTTTTCACACAGAATCGCTTTGCCCTGCTCAGCCGCTTTGACGATAAAGTCATGATGAAGGTGATTTGGCAATGCGATGTAAATAATGTCGACTTGCTCATCGGCAATCAACGCATCGTAATCGTTGAACGTATTCTCGATGCCATATTGCTCAGTGAATGTCTTTAAGTTCTGCTCCGAACGCCCAGCAACCGCGTACAGTTCACTCTTGTCATCGCCTTGGATTGCCTCAGCCATGACACCTGAGATAAAGCTTGTGCCTAAAATACCCCATTTCATGTTCGCCTCTCCTATTGAGCTTGGGTTTCGAATGCTTGAACTAACTCCGCCATTTCAGCCGCAATAAACGCTTGTGTATGCGGCATAGCAAAATGCGCTTCAATCGCGGCTCGGTTTTCATATCGCTCCCAAAGAATCACACGTTGTGGGTCTTTCGAATCGTAGGTCGCATTCGCTTGCAAGCACCCCGCTTCGCTTTGCATATCAAGGCAAAATTGTTCAATGGCTTCAACCACTTGTTGTCTTGGCTTATCAGCATTCATTTTCAGTTCGGCGGTAACAAAAATCGTCTCGCTCATGATGGCTCTCTTTCTCCATTCTTAATCATACGCCCACTGTAATTAACCTCATTTGATTGATAAACTCTGCTTTAGTTCTTTCTTTATCAACTCTGGGTGTGCAATGGATAAATTAACAAGCATGAAAGTTTTCGCTTACGTGGTCGAACACGGCAGCTTTCGTAATGCAGCACACCACTTTGATATTTCACCGACCATGGTTGGCAAGCACATGAGCTTTCTTGAGCAAAGCTTAGGTACGCAGCTGATTCATCGCACCACGCGCAAACAGTCCTTGACCGAAGCTGGCAGACTCTACTATCAAGAGTGCCACCGCATTATTGAAGACATCACCAACGCAGAGAACCTAATCCAGACGCTGATCAACCGCCCAACTGGAACAGTAAAAGTTAACTGCCCAGTTACCTATGGTAAAAAGGTGATTGCGCCCATCGTGGCTGACTTCTTAGCAGAATTTCCCGAACTGAACGTTGAGTTAATGTTGGATAACAGTTTGATTGACCCATATCGAAGCGAAGCAGACGTGATTATTCGTATTGGTGAGTTGGTCGATTCATCGTTAGTTGCAAGAAAACTCGGGCAATACGACATGACTTACTGCGCCTCACCCTCTTATCTTAAGCTGCATGCCCCTATCCAATCGCTTGATGACCTTGAACATCATCATTGTTTGGGATTTCAGTACCACCAAGGGGAAAGCCAACAGGTGGTGAACATGCCATCTAATACCTTTGGAAACAGCAACACCCGATTAACGTCTAATAATGGTGATGTGCTTAAGTTTGCCGCGTTAAAAGGCTCTGGTGTTCTTCTTCAACCAAAGATCTTAGTTGAACAGGAAATTCAATCTGGTGCCTTGGTAGAAATTCTCCAGCAACATACTCCCAAGCCAAAACCGATCCACCTGCTTTACCGTTCAAAACAGCTTTCCCTTAAAAACCGCACCTTGGTTGATTTTGTTCTTTCGCATGTGAATCCGTAACACCACCTCATAAAGCGGCGACAATTTAACCACTCAATCAACTTTTATTGTCGATATGACAAATATTATTGCTTGTTAATTGTCTTTATTTTTCAGGCCGTTAGTATAGAACGCTCACTTAGTGAACACTATTTGTTGATTCCCATCAATTGCATTGCTCTGACAAAGTGACTAGGATTGCCGCCTTTCCTGAGTGAACTATCAAAAAATATCGAGAAATTTAATCTAATTTCTCTTCCTGTTCGTGTGCAATCACAACATTTACACTCATTTCAAATTGCATAAGCACATTCCTTTGCTTATGAAAACGACATTGATTTCTCAACGCTTTTAGTCACGTATGTGGCTTTTTGGCTTGAGAGAGATTTTTATTCAAGGTAGGTCACAAGGACGCTACCCCTTGACTGCATTTACTGGAGGATAAGATGCCTAAAGGTCTAATGCTGACTGACTTAGCCATCGCTGGCTTACTATTGATTTTGGCAAAAGTCATTCGCGTTCACGCGCCATTACTACAGCGTATGTACATTCCATCGGCGGTTCTCGCAGGATTATTCGGTCTAATTTTTGGACCAGCCCTGTTAGACGTACTGCCTTGGACCGATACGTTTACCGCTAACGCAAGCCTATTAACTGCTGCACTTTTTTCTGCGTTAGGTCTGGCAACGGATGTTCCATCACCTAAAACCGTCGCACAGCGTGCTGGCTCATTGTGGGCGTTTAACCAAATCGCTTCTGTTTCTCAGTGGTTGTTTGCGGCAATGTTTGGTCTAGTTCTCACAACCTTCTTCTGGCCAGAGATTAATCCCGGCTTTGGTGTGACAATGTCTGCGGGCTTTATGGGTGGTCACGGGTCTGCCTCTGTTGTTGGTGAAATCTTCACGGGGCTTGGCTGGGAAGATGGCTTCACACTTGGCTTAACATTCGCAACCGTGGGTATTTTCATTTCAATTTCTGTCGGCATGCTCATGCTGCAATTCGCATTGAAGATGGGTTGGATTCGTAGCTTTACGACCTTCGATAGCATGGATGAACACGAACGCAAGGGGCTCGTTAAGCCTGATGATCAAGCGCCGGTAATGAAAGACACCATGTCTTCCCTGTCGGTTGATTCTTTTGCGATTCACGCGGCGTTGGTTGTAGTGGTAACGGCTTTCTCGTATGTAGCGGCTAACTACTTATCTTCTTTCCACGATAAGGTACAAATTCCTACGTTCGTAACCGGCTTCCTTGGCGGCATGCTTGTGCGAATCATCGCGAAACAAACGAAGGCTTCACGCTATCTTTGTGACGGTGCATTCAAACACGCTGCGGGCATCAGTACCGATTATTTGATTATCTTTGGTATCTCAGCCATCAAGATTACCGTCTTAGCCCAGTATTTAATGCCGATGGTAGTGCTTGCAATCGGCGGTATCGCCTTCACACTATGGCTAATCTTCTGGGTTGCCCCACGTATCATGGGAGAAGATTGGTTCGAGAAAGGCATTTTCTCTTGGGGTTGGTTAACCGGTACGGTTGCCATGGGTATTGCGTTGCTTCGTATTGTTGATCCAAAAATGCGTAGCAAGGTGCTTGATGATTACGCCATCGCTTATGTCCCTGGCTCAATCACTGACATCTTCATCATCTCTTTGATGCCAATCGCGATGTATAACGGCATGCACTGGCAAGCGCTTGGGGTAGGATTAGGTTACATCGCAATTGTCTTATTTATTTGGCGATTCATTTTTAAACGTAACCGCAGTGCTCTGACACACGAATCTTAGTCGCTTTACTCGGGAGGATTTTATCCTCTCGAGTTCATTCCTTGGTTTTTATCAAAATCACTCCTCATTCCGAAAATAAGCAACTTGTTTTATATTTGAGATTTGCAATCCCGATCTCTTACTATCATTCTTTTTTAATACTTGACCTGAAAGTTTCTATATCAGAATAGCCGCCTATTCGTTTCTAAAACATGGAGAAAAGCTGTGCGTCGCTCTCAAGGATTTACTCTTATTGAACTCATTGTGTGCATCATCATTCTTGGTATTGTAAGCGTCGTTGCATTTCCTAAATTTCTTGGCTTACAAAAAGATGCCAGAGTGGCGGTTCTATATGGAGCCAGAGAAGCACTCATGACCGCCAACAACTTTGTCTACACCAAAGCAGTGATTCAATCTCAAGAGACAGTAGATGGCGGCATACAATATAACATTGATCTAGATAATGACGGCCATAACGACCTAATTGGTTACTTTGGATTTATCAAAAATGTTATTCCAGCAAAAGAGCTAGCAGGCTTTGATCCGCAACTCACTATCAACACTTGGTATGGGGTAGACAGCCCAGACGAGCCCTACTTCCTTATTGGTTTTGCAAACAAGCCTGTTGGTCCAGAACATATGTGTTATGTCGAAGTTTACTACCCAGAAACTCCAGGTGGCCAAGTGAAATACAAAATACAAACTGACGATTGCTAATTCCCATATAGAGTGGCAGTAACACTTTTACTTTTGGTGTCTTCATCGTTATTGCAAGGTAATGGCTCCAAAACAACCATTAACAACTATTTCACATAATGTCGTCGCACAGTTAGCTCATAGAGATAAAACCAGTAATTTGCGCCGACACATGGCTATAATTGAAACAATCTATCGTTTTTAAACCCGCCTATAACTTGTGCTTGTAAACTCATCATTTCGCTCAATAATAGTTCTATAACAAATTCAATAATTTAAAGCGGGAGGCGTAATGAGAATATTCTGGCAGCTACGTTGGTATTTCCAACAAAAGTGGAGGCACTATGTCGGATCCATTCTGCTTTTCGCTGTGATATCAGCACTACAGCTTGTTCCGCCCAAAGCAGTTGGCATCATAGTTGACGGCGTCGTAGACAACACTTTAGATACAAATACGCTGATTCTATGGCTCTCAGGGTTAACTGTACTGATCTTTACCATTTATGGGTGTCGCATCTTATGGCGAATTTGGCTTTTCGGCGCAAGCTGGGAGCTCGGGACCATTCTACGTAACCGTCTATATAGGCATTTATCGACACAGCCACCTCGTTTTTTTGAACGTTACAAGACGGGGGATCTGATGGCTCGTGGCACTAATGATGTGCGTAATATCGTTATGACAGCCGGCGAAGGGGTTTTAACCGCCGCAGACTCTTTGATCACTGGTATTGCGGTTTTAATCATTATGGTAACGCAAGTAAGCTGGAAGCTCACCGTAATGGCGCTTCTTCCAATGCCATTTCTTGCCATCATCATCTTCTTTATTGTGCGCATCCTACATCAACGCTTTCGTGTCGCTCAGGAAGCCTTTTCTACCATGTCAGACATGACACAAGAGTCACTTAATGGCGTGCGAATGCTGCGTGCTTTCGGATTAGAAAACCAAGAGCAGCAACGTTTTGAAGAGGTTGTGGATGATACTGGCGAAAAGAACATCGCTGTTGCAAGAGTCGATGCTAGATTTGACCCGGCAATTCAGTTAACCATCGGTCTTTCTTTCCTTCTTAGTGTCGCTGCTGGTGCTTACCTTGTTGATAAAGGTGAGATCACGCTTGGTGATCTGACCGCATTTACGATGTATTTAGGGTTGATGATATGGCCGATGCTGGCATTCGCATTCCTATTTAACATTTTAGAAAGAGGCTCTGCTGCATGGAACCGATTACAAGAGATCTTTGATGAAAAGCCAGCAATTATCAGTGGCAATAAGCCAATAGAAAATAAACCACTTCCGTTGAAAATTGATATCGACGATTTCCATTGGTCTAGTGATTTACCGCCCGCTTTGACGGAAGTAAACATCGAACTGGAACCCGGAAAAATGTTGGGAGTTGCAGGGCCGGTAGGAAGCGGAAAATCGACCCTGTTAACACTACTTTTGCGTCAACATGATTTAGAAAACGGCTCAATTAAATTCGGTGATGTCGAGATCAAGGATGCCCTACTTCCACAGTGGCGCAACCGTTTTGCTGTCGTTAACCAAAGTCCGTTTCTATTCTCCAAATCTATCTTCGACAATATTGCCTTAGGCAACCCTAATGCAGAGAAAGAAGAAGTCTATAGAGCAGCAAAGTTAGCCTGTATACATGACGATATTGAGAAGTTTCCTGAAGGCTACCAAACAGAAGTTGGTGAAAAAGGCATTACACTCTCCGGCGGGCAAAAACAACGTATTGCGATAGCACGCGCTATGCTGCTGAATGCCCAAGTGTTGGTTTTGGACGATGCACTTTCCGCTGTTGATGGACGGACCGAACATCAAATCCTTAAGAATTTGGAAACACACTACCGTGATCAAGCCCTAATCGTTATTGCACACCGCCTCACCGCATTGGAAGCAGCAGACGAGATCATTGTCTTGAATCACGGCCACATTACTGAACGTGGGCAACATAGCGCTTTATTAGCGCATCAGGGATGGTACGCCGAAATGTTAGAGTACCAAAAACTAGAGCAGGCGATGGAGGAATAATGAATGAACCAGACCAGCACGTTTAAACGGTTAATGTCTTACCCATTATCTCAACCAAAGCCAATGATTAAAGGACTCGCCTTGCTGTTTATTGCAGCGTTAGCTAGCGCCGGCGGCCCTTGGTTGATTCAATATTTCATTGATGAGCACATCGCTAAAGGTGACTATTCACAAAGTGTTCTGATTTCGCTAGCAGTAGGTTATATCGCTCTTCAGATCGTATCGGCAACATTCCAGTATTTTCAGTCATTGCAATTTAGCATTGTCGCGGCTAACACGATCAAAGCGATTCGTAAGCAAGTATTTTCTGGCGTGATTAAGCAGCCGTTATCTGCGTTTGATTACACTCCTGCTGGAAAATTGGTGTCGCGAATCACCAACGATACGGAATCTTTACAGCAATTTTATGAGCTTTTGATCGCGACCGTGGTGAAAAACGTGGTCATGATTGTCGTAATGCTTGGCGTTATGTTTTTCATGAGCTGGAAGCTCACACTCGTTGTGCTTGTATTGCTGCCGATCGTCATCGGCTTTATGTACTTGTTTAAGCAGCTAAGTACAGAAAGCTACCGAAAGATGCGTGACCTATTGACCGATATAAATGCGAATCTGAGTGAATCCATTCAAGGGATGAGTGTCATTCAATTAATGCAACAAGAAGAGCGTTTTAATAAACAGTTCAACGAGCTAACCGCAGAGCATCTGGTGGCATCTAAACGAGTGATTCGGCTAAACGGCTATCTGCTAAGACCATTAATGGACTTACTCGCTGGTCTAGCGTTGCTTTGCTTGGTTGCGATCTTTGGTTTTAATGGTATTGAGTTGATTGGTGTGGGGGTACTGTATGCATTTATCAGTTATCTTGCGCGAGTTACTGAACCACTAATTGAGATGACTCAGCAACTTGCTCTACTTCAGCAAGCGTTAGTATCAAGCGAACGTGTTTTTGAATTAATTGACGCGAAAGAACAAACTTACGGGGACAATCATCAACCATTAAGGTCAGGTGCTATCGAACTTAGAGATCTCACATTTAGCTACGATGGTAAACAGGACGTCCTAAAAGACATTTCGTTGAAGGCCAACCACCAAGACTTTATCGCGCTTGTCGGGCATACAGGAAGCGGTAAAAGCACATTAGCGTCACTGTTAATGGGCTTTTATCCAACGCAATGTGGCGAACTGCTCATAGATGGTCGTCCACTTAAAACATTAGGGAAAGACGTACTTCACAAAGATGTGGCAATGGTCCAACAAGATCCACATATTCTCCCTGCTTCAGTCAGAGAAAACATCTCTCTCAGTCGGGCGGTTGATGACAATCAAATATGGGATGCGTTAGACAAGGTAGGTTTGGCAGAACAAATTCATCGTTACCCTAACGGGCTAGACACGCAGTTAGGTCAAGGCGAAACTAATTTATCTGCGGGTCAGAAACAGCTTTTGGCGTTAGCACGTGTGCTTGTGGTAAAACCTAAGATATTGATATTAGATGAAGCAACCGCAAATATTGACTCAGGAACAGAGGCTTTAATCCAAAAGAGCTTGGCGGTACTCAGACAAGACATGACGCTCGTTGTTATTGCTCATCGGCTGTCAACTATCCTAGATGCAGACCAAATCATTGTTCTTCATCATGGGGAGTTAGTCGAGAAAGGCACACACAAAGCACTCTTAACGCAAAATGGTCGTTATGCTCAAATGTATCAGTTACAGCAAGCAAACCGACACCTACAACAGATTGAAGAAGACACCAAGCAACTCGAAGAAGCGGTGTGATTTTATGCCCGTGCCTTCTTTTATTTAGTCGGCATGGGCATAATTGGTGTAACTTCAAAATTTAGCCTTGTAAGCTTCCAATTTCTTCATAATGTGAACTAATTTTCTATTTCTTACCTATTATTGACATAACCCCTCGCTATATCACGCAAGGTCGTTGTAAAATCGTACGGTACTTAAGTCTACTGCCTGTGGCATTGGGCTGAATTCCGCTTTCTAATTATGCACATTAATCTCATGACACAAGTCCATGGACAAAGATAAGTTTACTAACATCTATCGCTTGCCTGGTTCGATTCAAATTCGTATCGGTAAATGGCAAAAGACGTTCCGCGGCACCTCTGATTTAGTTTTACATCAGGCGCTAATGGAGCGTAATAAGCAATTTAAGAAGCCAGACTTTTTACCTAAAGGCTGGTGTGTCACTCCTGTTGATGAAAACGACATTACCATTACGCATCACGGTAAATATATCCAAACCGTTATGCGCACAATGCTGGACAGAAAGGTCTCATACAAGCGACTGTTCCTATCTCGAATGAGTCTCGAAGATGGTGAAAAAGTGCTCCACAATTACAAGCTGGAGTGGGTAAGAAAACATAACCAGATCGCCAAAAAGTACAATCAAATTAAAAAGAAACAATATATGAACTTTGCAAGAGAAGAAGAGGAAACCCTCTACCCTTCGATTCCAAAGGGTGAGTTTGACAAAACATTATGGAACAAACTTGTCGTATCATCGTTTGGTCCGCAGAAAAAGTACAAAAACCCGCACTTTGTCCGTAAAGCCGATTTCTAAATAAACACCCCTAAAGTGAGGGGTGTTTATTTATACGTTAACTCACCAGTCGTAAGTTAAACTTGCAATAACATTTTGTCGGTCGCCATACCAACAAAAGCCATCACATGTCGCTATGTACTTTTTATCCGCGATGTTTTTAGCTGCGACTTGTAGCTTGTAATCGCCGATTCGATAACTGACCGTCGCATCCATTAAGAAATAACTTGGTACTTTTAGTCTCTCTTCATTGTCTCCGTATGACTCACCTGTATAGCGCGCGCCTAAGCCAACAGCAAAGCCATCAAGAGGTCCATCAAAGAAACGATAATGTGCCCAAGCTGATGATACGGTATTCGCCACTTGGGAAGGTGTTTTGCCAACCCATGCCTTATTGATGTCTTCTTTTATCTCTGCATCAACGTACGCAATGTTCCCGATCAATGTTAAGGATGGTGTCACATTAGCTACAGCTTCAAACTCAACGCCGTTATTTTCTATTTTTCCTATTTGCGTTAATTCACTCAAGTAGATACGAGCCAAGTTTTCTTTTGTTGCCCGATACGTTGCAATATTGAAATAACCATCAAATGAATCCGGTTGGTATTTCATACCGATTTCAAATTGATCACCGCTTTCAGGCTTCGCTGGCTTACCATTGCTGTCTTCTTGAATAATTGGATCAAAGTACTGAGAGTAACTAAAGTATGGCGTGAAGCCAGAATCAGAAATATAAGCCGTTCCCACGCTAAACGTCCACTCTCCATTATCGACTTTCGTGCGAGCACCCGTGGTAACATTATGTACTTCATTACTTGTATCGTCGTAACGTGCGCCCAATAACATCGCCCATTTATCGTTGATCAGCATATGATCTTGAAAGTAGACGCCGAGCTGCTGATTATCGATTTTCGTTCTTTGCTTATCGGTTTCGCTCAATGGTTGTAGCGTATTCGGATCGAGTAACATTATGTTATCCGAATAAGTAGGATTAAATACATTAAACCTAGGATCGGGCAAAGCTCCCATTGGTGTGTTTAATAATGCATTACCATTAGCAACTATAGGGTCATTGGCAAAATCTTTACCATCGATACTGATCATTTGAAAATCTATCCCCAACATCAAGTTATGCTCAACACTTCCCCAATTTACTTGGTGCATCAAACGATTATCGATATTAAAAGCATCAGATGACCCATCTTCTGTTGAAGCACCCCGAAGTATGGTTTTGCGTTCATTTGATGGGTCCAAAGCCGGCCCCAACGCAGGCACGTCAGCCGAGTAAACGTACGAATACATTTGTCTTAGCTTAACATCCATTTCGCTGTAACGAGCTGCTTGAACAAATGAAGTGGTATCATTAAATGCATGAGAAAACTCATAGCCTAAAGACACCTGCTCACGCTCAAACGTCTCCCAGTTAGGATTGCCTATCGCTAAACTATCACTGATCTTTCCATTTTTGTTTGGCGTTAACGTTCCTTCAACTGGCAAAAATTGCAGATAAGGATCTGAGTCGTCTTTTTGATAGCTCGTTAGAAAGGTAATTTCAGACGTCTCATTAAATTTGTACGTCATCGATGGAGAGAGAAGAATGCGCTCTGCTTCTACCCCACTAATTCTCGTCCCATTTTTTCTCGCTAACCCTTGAAAGCGGAAAGCTAGCTGCTCACTCACCTCAGAGTTTACGTCAAGAGAAAGTTGTTTACGGTCTTCAGAACCGTACTCCAAAGATACAAGTCCTGACCCCCCATCAAATTGAGGTCGCTTACTGACAACATTGATGACCCCACCAGGAGGGTTTTGCCCATAAAGAACAGACGCTGCACCACGTAAAACTTCAACCCTCTCTAACGCAAACGGATCTATTTGCCAACTATAGAAGCCAGAAGAATATAAACGGGTACCATCTTGATACAACCCACTGTTCGCCTGCTTAAAACCACGAATAATAAACCAATCTTGCTTGTTATCTTCGCCGAAATAATTAGTTTGAATGCTTGGTGTGTACTGTAGTGCGTCAGAAATGCTAATAGAGGCACGATCATCCATTTGCTCTCGCGTAACAACAGACACCGCTCTTGGAGTCTCATTGATAGCAATATCAGTTTTCGTCGCTGCCCGACTCTTCGCTCCGAGATAACTAAAATCTGGACCAACTGCACTGTCTTGCTGCTGTCCAATCACAACTATATTTTCATCTTCCTGAGCCAAGACATTTGTCGTTGATACAGCTAATACAACCGCCATCGACGTTGGTGTCAGCATAAACTGCCGAGTCATATTCTCTCCTTTTTGTCGGCAGCCAAACCAACCCTTCATGACTTCAGCGACCGCTGAAAGAAAAGCGAGTTACGGCATCGCCAGTTGTTTCCGTAAAAGACAAACCAGAGGTTTTGCATAAAGCACTCGCATAGGTTACGAATGCCACTACGAGTGCTTATTTGTATAAGTACTTTCTTGGTTGAGGCTTAGCTCATTTCTATAAGCGGCGTAAACCCCACATTAAATACAAACCGCCAATGAGAGACGCCATAAGCCCTGTTGGTATTTCTTGCGGGTAAAGGACCTGTCGTCCCAACCAATCAGCCAACAACATCACCCCTGCCCCCAGTATCGCGGCGCATAACATGTGTTGTGACGCTTTGTTAAAACCAAATAAGCGAGCTAAATGCGGAGCCAACAACCCAACAAAGCTAATCGGGCCAACAACCAATGTCGCACTGACCGTGAGACAAGCAACTAAAAGAAGCAGTATTGCGCGTGAACGGTCAACTCGAATTCCAAGTGCTTTAGAGGAAGCGGCACCGACAGGAAGAATATCTAGCCATCTTACGCAGAGAAAACTCAACCCTATAAAGACAAGCGCAGATAAAGACAATGGGAGTAACGTTTCAACCGAGACATAGTAGGTAGACCCAGACAACCAAGCCAATGCTTGATAACTTCTTGGGTCACCAGTGGCTAGAATAAAGCTCTGTATTGCATTCATCAGTGCGGTTATCGCAATACCAGTCAATAAAATACGCTCCGGCTGAAAGCCTGACTTACGGTTTAGCAGCACAATGACTAATACCGTCGCTAATGCACCTACGAGCCCGCCTAGAGAAAGAGTGAAAATTGACGAACCAAACCCAGTAAACATCGCGATGATCAATCCCATCGCTGTCCCTGAACTGATACCGATCACTTCAGGACTTGCCATTGGGTTTCCACTTAGGCGTTGAATCATGGTTCCAGCAATCGCTAACATTGCCCCCGCAATTGCTGCTGCAAATAATCTAGGTGCGCGCCACTCCAAAAAAATCCAATTTTGGCTAGCAAATAAGTTTGCCCACCCTTCATTTTGCACAGCAACCGTGGCAAAAAGAACAACAGAAATTAACGTGCCGATCAACGCCAATGAGATCGCTTTAGGGTTTAGCTTGTAAACATGTTCACGATGTCGAGTTAACACTGTTTGAGTATGGCCCTGCGTCTTTTGTGATAAACGAGGTAACAGCCATAACAGTAACGGAGCGCCCAATGCAGCCGTTGCTGCTCCCGTTGGTATAAAACTCGCCATTAGCCCTGGCAGTTGCTGAATAACCAAATCGGTTAAAGTCAATAACATGGCACCAATTAGCATTGATACCCAAAGCTTATGCTGGACTTTATTGATACCTATCAATCGAGTAATCGCTGGCGCCGCTAACCCGATGAAACCGATGATTCCTACGGCAGAAACCACCCAAGAAGTGATTAACACCGCAAGCCCAAGACAGACAAAACGCAACTTAGCTAGCGAGACACCTAAACTCTTGGCACCTTGCTCGGAGAGTTCCAACAGACTTAACGGCTTTGCAATCACAAATGCAACGACCGTAGCAAGTGCGATTCGAGGGGCAAGATACGAGAAATCTCCCCATCCACTCTGAACAAGCGAACCGGCTCCCCATATCATTAACCCATTCAGCTTTTCGGTATTCATCATCAGAATAACCGTACTTAATGATGCAAAGTACAGGTTTATCACTAACCCAGAAACGACGACAACCGTTGGAGATAACGCTCGTCGCCATGACAACAGCATCACCAACCCCATCGATATCACACCGCCGATGAGAGCAACCAAATTAGGCGCGATATCCAACATCCAAGGTGCGAATAGCGTTGCTAACATCAAAGCAAAACTTGAACCGCTCGCCACACCAAGTGTCGTGGGTGAAGCGAGAGGGTTACGCAGCACTTGCTGCATCAATACCCCAGCAACCGCTAATCCAGCACCAGATATAATCGTGGTGAAGACTCGAGGCCACCAGCTAAAGTGAAGTAAAACAGAATCGATAGATTGAAAGTTAGGCTCCCATAAACTGCTTAGAGCTAACGAAAATGAGCTTACTTGGTACAATTGGAAAGCACCAATAGAAAAGGTAAATGCCGAAAGTAACACCACAAAGCTTAAAGGCATCGTTTTCATTGTGTTAACTCCTCGACCTTACTCGCCGTAACTAACTCTGCGAAACGGAGGGCTGAAGGCATAGAACCAAAACTCCAAACGGGCGCGACTTGCATGACCTTTTCACCAGATTGTTGAACAACATATTGCCAAAATGGGTCTTGAGAGAGCTGCTCCGCTCCACCATAAGGTAATGGCTCTACGATAACGATTTGAGCTTTTATGCCAGCTAACTTGTCGATGCCAACTAGGCTGAAGCCCCAGCTATTCGTCTTTTCATTCCATGCATTACTCAGCCCAATCTTTTCGATAGCCTGGGAGTAAAGACTATTTTGACCAAAAACACGTACGTGCTTTGTATCCATAAACTGAATCATTAGAAGTGGCGGCTGGCCTTTATTTATACGCTGTTTTAATAAAGACAAACGTTTTTCATATTGTTGGATAAGCGCCTCTGCTTCCGCCTCTCTTCCCAGCTCTTCACCAAACCTCCGAGTGAAACTGGTAAGTACCGACCAATCCGTAATCCCGCTTTCATATAAGTCAATGGTGGTAACCGGGGCGATATCAACTAAGCGATGCTTCATTGAGGAGAAGTACGGGGCAATAAAAATACGATCAGGTCTGAGCTCGTAAATGCGCTCTATATTGGGTTGAGTTCTTAACCCTACATCCTTCGTTTGAGGTGGTAACGGTGGCGATTTTACCCAAGCATCGTAATCTTGCCCTTGAGCAACGCCTACGGGCACAACCCCTAACGCCAACATCGTTTCAGTTTGTGTCCAATCAACCGACATCACCCGAGGTGATGCGTCAGCTAGTGCTTGAAAAGAACTGACCAAAAGCGCACTAAGTGAGAGAGCGAAAGAGAAATGTTTAAGTCGAGTGTTTGTACTGCTCATTATTCCAACCTTTAGCTTGGCATCGCCACCGGATAACCCGCAGGGTGGTCAGAGATCATCATCTCTATCCCATATATGTCCCTCAACTTAGGTTCAGTAAACACCTGTTCAACATTGCCTTGTGCAATCAAATCACCTTGATGTAATGCAACGATGTAGTCGCAAAATCGTGCAGCCAAGTTGATGTCGTGTAATACGATAATAACGCCCAAACCCAGTTCTTGACTGAGTTTAGAGATAAGCTTCAACATATCGACTTGATGGCTGATATCTAGCGCAGACAAAGGCTCATCAAGAAGCAAATACTCGGTTTTTTGGGCTAACAGCATAGCTAGCCACACACGTTGACGCTCTCCTCCAGATAACGTGTCCACTAAGCGATCTGCGTATTTTAGTGTGCCTGTCATCGCCATTGCTTCTTCAACAATGTCGTGATCTTTCTTACTCAAACGTCCAAGTAAACCATGCCATGGATAACGACCAAAACCGACTAAATCTCGACCTAAAATACTGTCGGTCACTGGAAGATGCTGAGGCAAGTAGGCAATGTGTTGGGCGAATTTTTTCGCTGAGAGATCGTTAATGCTCGTTCCATGCAGAACCACGTCACCAGCGGTGTATGGCTGTTGCTGTGCCAGCAACTTTAACAATGTGGATTTTCCTGAACCATTGTGTCCAACAAGAGCGTATGTTTTTCCGGGTTCAAATGTCACATCAAACGCTTTTAGCAATGACTTGCCTTCAATCTCAAACTGGAGTGCTTTAGCTTCCAACATCCCTACTTCACCTAATAGCCATTTACGAATAACAGTTATTCAGAGCTCTCATTCGTTGATCACGTTTGCCGTTCTTATTCAACAGAACGATTAATAAGGGAGGTTTTATATAACAACAAAGATACAAATGCAAACCGTTGTCATTATCATTACATCAACAAGATCATTGAGAGAATTGCTAAGTGTTAGTGATAATTTGCTCTGCTGAACTTCATTAGTAAATTATAGGCAGGTCAACGAGAGCAGCGGTCTCCCACTGCTCTCGCATAAATTTGAACGAATACTGCAGCGTATGAAGAAATGAAAAATGCCGCAGTGAATACATTAATGACGAGCGTCAGCGCCAAACTCTACTTCTTTATAGATATCGGCCAGCGACTTTTTACCTTGTTTGTCTTTGGCTGAACGCTTTTTCTTAGTTTGATAATAGTATTCTTGCTCCTGAAGTGCTTGTTCGTGCTCTTTTGCTGACTCAACAAACTCAGGATTTGCAAGTGCTTGTTGGCGTAAGCGGTTTACTCTTTCAAGGGTTTCCCACAACATACTTCACCTCCAAACTTATTACTGTATATAAAAACAGTATTGTTTAAATATTCCTCCTCGTCAACATTTCAACTTTGTTACTGCTCTTCACATTAACCCCAAGCCAGTATAGTGCTCGGGATATTTGTGGATGATTTGCTTTATATAACCTTGATGCTCTCGCAGAGCATCAACACATTCTCGAGATAACCATCCCTGATATACCCATTTTTCAAGTTCTAACAATGCGTATGGGATGGACCAAGCTTGTCTATACGGATGGTGCGTTGTCATAAAATCAAAGGCATTTGCGGCAGCCGTAATTTGGGCGGCTATTGGTATATCATCACTGGTTAAACCATACGGATAACCAGTGCCATTTAAATTTTCGTACTGATAAATAATCATCTGCAAAAACAAAGTCACACTCGGGTGAACCGGATTTCCGATACGGGCAACTATGTCATCCGCTGAATCGATACAACGCTCAATATGTTGAATCAATATCGCCTCTTGTTCTTGAGAGTAATTTGTTCGGCGGCTAGCAATTTCAACTGGCAGCTGACTATCACCGAGCGCATGGAACTGAGCAAAAATACCAATATCTTCGACCATTTCGTCATTCAGGTGATAACGATCCGCTAACTGCGTTGCGATAATTTGACTGTAGTACTTCATGCGTTTGGTATGCGCGTAATACTCAGGTGAATAGCCTGGCATCATACATTGCATTCGGTTAGCTAGCGTTTCTATCGCATTGACTACTTGAGTTTCTGATTCAACCGCAAATCGAATCATTTCGAAATAAGGTTTAAGACCATTCAGCGCTTCTAAACTAAACGCATCACGTTGAGTGGAGTTCAAAAATACAAAACCAGTAAAAGCTTTATTGTCATAACAAGGAATAGCAGCCGACGACTGATATCCGTGTTTGAGTAAAATTTGAACCCGAGGACAGTGCTTAATATCATGAAGGTCTTCGACGATACGAGGAACCGCGTTTTTAGAGGCAATATTGAGGTGGTGGAGTTTACGGAATGCTGATTCGTGATGGGCTAAACACCAAGTGTCGAACTCACTTTCTGCAAATGATTTGAGCACATCTTGGTCTGGGTGATATTTTGCAAATGACACCCTATCAATACATGGCAAATGCGCCTGCATCCTGCCTTTTAGCGTTTGCAGTTGCTCGTTAAGCGGTTTTGCAAACGGGTAAAAACTCCGGTGCGCCATGCTTCACCTCCACACCAAAGCAGAGAAACAAGAAAAGCTCATTGTGTTGCAAATTCAATGGTATTTTGAGCGGTTTTCTCCACTTAAATTATCGATATACCACAACTTAAGTGTACGAAATAAAAGCACATTTCTACCAATTTTTTCACCGGATATCTTACGGTAATTTGATCCAGATTAAAAAAGCCAACGAGCGAAACTCGTTGGCCTAACAATACAGATTGATTACGATGGATTCAGTAACTAGAGGTTATTCAAAGAACGTTCTAAACAACTAGCCTAGAGCAGGAAGCACACCCAGCGTAATTAACACCTGAGCGAATACGATGCCAGTGCCAGCGATGCCCGTTATCACTAGCGCACCTTGACCACCAGCGACGCGGTACTCCCCAGTAAAATCATCCGATTTACGAACCTTGATCACCATAACCAAAGGCAAAAAGATGGCTAAAATCGCTAAGGCAATCGCTGCATAGCCCAAAGCCATAATAAAGCCTTGAGGATAGAAAAGTGCGAAGCCTAGCGGTGGAGTAAACGTCACTAGTGCCGCAATCAAACGATTAGGCTTATCGTTACTTCCTTTGATGGTATCACCCAAAAATTCGAATAGACCCAAACTCACGCCAAGGAACGATGTCAACAATGCCAAGTCAGCAAACACACCAACAATGCTACCCAAATTTGATTGGTGTACTGTCTGAGATAGTTGACCAATCAGCGCGCTCAACCCTCCGTTTTCAATAAGAGTACTTTGGCTAACCACACCCAACGTCACGATTTGCCAAAAGATATAAATAACGAGTGGAATCGTCGAACCAATAATAACGGCTTTGCGTAAAGAAGAAGTGTCACCGTCTAAGTAATTCACAATTGCAGGTATACTTCCGTGGAAACCAAACGAAGTAAAGATCACCGGAATCGCCGCTACAACAAGGCCTTGTTCGATTGGCATACTTAACAAGTAAGATTCCGTAACGTTTGGAGCAAGAAAAGAAAGCACCGCAACCATCGCAATGAGCTTCATCGCGAACAGGACTCGGTTTACTTTATCGACCGTACCGGTACCCACTGTCACAACTAAAGTCACAATCAAGGTAAAGATTATCGTTGATGTAGGCCCTGAAATATCGAGGTCAAACCATTGTGCAAGGCGGTCTCCGAACTGAGCACCACCGCCAGCGATATACGCTGCACATAATGAGTAGAAAAGAAACAACATCGCAAAACTTGCCACCCACTTGCCTTTTTGACCTAGGATCTGTTTCGCCAAAGTATGAAGTGTAGCACTACTCTCCGCATGTTGATGAAGCTCAAGCATAAGCAAGGCAGTGAAAGCCATCAGAGCCCATAAGCCTAGCATGATGATAATAGAAGTTGAAAAACCAATGCCGGCAGAGGCAAGTGGAAGCGCTAGCATACCAGCGCCTATTGTAGTGCCCGCAATAATTAGCGTACTACCGAATACTTTAGAACGACTCATTGTATATTAATCTTTACACTTTATTGGAAATTATCAGTATTAGATCGGGCAACGGCGGACCGAAACCAACACCATATTTGTATTGCCGTCGATATTGTAGGATCTTTAGCAGAAGATCAAGCAAAGTGTAAGGATAAAAAACCACACATGTAAACTAAAATTTACACCTTACTGATATTTAACAATAACTGTGTGCATTCTTCCCTATTCATGAACTTGGGAACAGGGTAATTCCAGTGCGCCTCTTTCAGAATTAAATCAACAAGCGCATCAGCATCTTCACGTTGAATGAGCGCACTGGTTTGCTCAATATCAATAGTTGAAAACAAGGACTCCAGATTCGCCAAAAAATGCTGAGCACTTGCGTTACCTAACTGCCCCTCGGCCGTCAACTCATCGAGCTTTCTTAGTTGAGGCTCAATCTCTGATAATGAAAAGCGCAGCACAGGCAACAAGGCTAATCCGTTTGCCATACCATGAGGTATTCCATATCTCGCACCGAATGTGTGAGCAAAGGCATGAACATAACCCAAACTCGCTTTGGTAAATGCTAAACCCGCGTAATAGGATGCCATAGCCATTTTATGACGAGCTTCGACATCATCCCCTTGCATCACAGCCCTAGGAAGATATTTAAAAATGAGTTTAATAGCGGCAACCGAATAAGCCATCGTTTCTTGAGTAGCGTTTTTCGATACATAGGCCTCAATAGCGTGGGTTAATGCATCAACGCCAGTATCAGCCGTGATCTTAGGAGGTAAACCAATCATTAAATTCGCATCTAAAGCTGCCATTAGTGGCACCAACTTTGGATCCATTAAAGGGGTTTTAATGTGTGAGGAGGGATCTGACACGACCGCAGCGATAGTAACTTCACTTCCGGTTCCAGCCGTTGTTGGAATAGCAAAAAGCGGCGCTGGCATTCGCCATACCTTCAATAGTCCAGCTAATTTTTTTATTGGCCGTTTATTGGTAACTTTCGCAGCGATGACTTTTGCACAATCCATTGCAGAGCCGCCACCCAAAGCTAATATGCCCTCACAATGAAAACGATGATAAGCCTCTAGACCGCTCTCAACCTGATCATAGGTAGGATCGGGCTTAACTTGCGAGAATACATCTAACTGTAAATCGAGTTGTGCTGCTGCCTCAAGCACCTTATCTACAATACCGACTTGGACTAACCCTTCGTCGGTAACTAACAAGACGCGTTTAAATCCCAGCTCGGTCATCGATTCTAATAGCTCATTCATCGAACCAGGGCCGGAAAACAAGGTTGGTCTCGGCATAGGAAGGATAAGGGCTGCTATTTTTAACCCTGCGGTGTAACTCCGATATAAACGATGCTTCAACATACGAAATCCTTTTCATTTAGGGCTATCATTCTAGCTACTTTTACTACCTATGCTTACTTTGCAATCACACATTTTCAATAAACTTATCTCACTAAAAGGGCTAGCATCGCTGGGAAACCGTACCATTTTATTATCTTTCCTCAACGACATGAGCTACAGAGAAAATGTTTTCAACGACGCTCTATTGTCATGTAGTTAACAAGCTGCTTTCCCTATTACTCTGTTAGTTACAGAGCAAGCCTCGAAGAAGTCCTCTTATTTTTTGCCTTCAAAAGCAACAATATGAATTCTGTTAATCACACATCAATACCGTGTGTCTCTGGTTAAGCCCGAACACGATTTACAAAAATAAAAATAAGAATGCGTTACATCATGATTTATTGTCGTTTTCAAATAAGTCAACAAGAGCAACAATAATCTTTCAAAACTTATACTTAGTTCAAATATCTGACTCTTAACCATGAGCTTCAGGTGATATTATTATGCAACTAGGATTATTATCCCGCCCATAATCAAAACTATGTCTAAACGCCCACCTTTTTGGGGTCTATTCGCTGTCGTACCCAATTTTTCCTATCACCTTCTGATTTGGGTTTAGCGTGGGCTAATTAGCAATGTCGGTATAAACCATGAATCATTCTTGCCATTCCCATACGGACATGGGCTTTGAAGTCGATCTGAAACAAGCACTTATCTGGGTTGCTCGAGCACTCGACTATGTCGGTGTTGATGATACGCACCATAGCCATCGTGTCGCTTACATCGCTTACCAATGTGCTCGGGTCATGAACTGGGAACCAGAAAAAGCGGAGTTTTGCTACTTCGCAGGGATGATCCACGATTGTGGGGTCTCCGAAACACAAGAACATAAAATGTTACTTGAGGAGTTGGTGCCACAAGGTGTAAAAACACATTGCTTAAGAGGATACCGAAGCCTCAAGCAGTGTCGTTTGTTACGTCAGTTTGCGACACCTGTTCTTTACCACCATACACATTGGAGTGAACTAAAATATCTTGATTTACCGCCTTTTGAAAAAGAGGTCGCTGCCCTACTCTATTTAGCCGATCGTCTCGATTTTATGCGTTCCAAATACGTCATGAACTGCCACTGTGACATTGTCACACTTCATGAAGAACTAATTGCAGAATGCATCATGGCAAACGCTGGAACTTTGTTTAATCCAGACATGGCTAAGGCAATGGTTAAGCTCGTTATGACCGACGCATTTTGGTTCGCGATGGAGTCTGAAAATATAGAAACCATCGGATTAAACTTTAAAAGCATTGATTGGCTTCAAAAACAGCTCACCATCCAAGATATGAATAGTTTGGGAATGTTTATCGCTCGAATTGTTGACGCAAAAAGCCCATTTACTTATCAACATTCGCAAAAAGTGGCGGAGTTATCTCGGTATCTAGCCATCAAGCTTGGGTTCTGTGAGCACGACCAAGAGATGTTATTTATTGCTGGGTTGGTGCATGATATCGGAAAGTTAAAAACACCAGATGAGATTCTTCATAAAGAAGGCTCTCTTAATAAACAAGAGTATACGCGTATTAAACGCCATACAATTGATACTCAGCTCGCATTACACAAAGTGTTTCCCAACGCTAAAATAGCGGAGTGGGCCTCTAATCATCACGAGCGTTTGGACGGTTCTGGCTATCCTTATCATAAAACAGGAGACGAACTCGATGTACCATCGCGTATTGTCGCGGTTGCCGATGTTTTTCAAGCTCTGTCTCAGGACCGTCCCTACCGAGGACGAATGGCTCAAGCACAAATCGCCGCGATTATGGGCGAGCAAGTCGCTAAACAAGAACTTTGTTCTGACGTCTATGCAGTGCTAGAGCGAAACATGACCGAGTGTTACGAGCTATCAACTAATGTTTAATCGATAAAGGGCGTATCTACGCCCTTTGCTGATTTTGTGCAGGTTGCAAACCAATCATTTTGCAATATCAAGTACATTGTCTCGCACACCATTGATTCTGAACCAACCTGCAATACTGAAACGCTCAGCATTGGTCGGTAAAACCTCATGCGGGAATTGCTCAGATAAGAATAAAAGTAAGCGTCCCGATTGAGGAGGGATGGTTGCTATCTTATTATCATTTAGATCGTAAACCACCAATTCACCTGCATCCTTTTCCGTCCAAGATTCGTTCATGTAAAAAACGGTTGTCAATCGACGGTTTTCATTGCCCTTAAAACAATCTAGATGCTTTTGGTAGAAATCCCCTTCCTCGTACTTGGCAAAGTGAGCTTCATACTCAAAAAGCCCCAGAAACAAGTGACGGTTCACTTCTTGGCGTATTTCTTCCATCTTATCTAAGTAAGAAGTAACCGCGTGCCCCATATTGGGCGATAACCATTGAATTTTGTCACTTCGAATTGACTCAATACGTGTCACATCGTCATTACGACCAATACGCGCTTTTTTCCAGTTACTTGGAATGCAGTCTCGTAATTGAGCCACTTCTTGTTCAGAAAGAAAATCATCCCAGATGTAGTAGCCATGGGTTGCTAACGCATCGATCATTTTATCCATTATTGTCGTTCACTCATATTAGTTGGGCGGTCTATATAAAAAATCTTCAACCCCACAACAAATGCGATTTTTTGTCGAAACGACAACAAAATAAAAAGAGAGTAAAAATAGGTGATGACGAATATAAAAATGCCGCTCATATGAGCGGCAATATCTTTTATTATTGACGAGCTTCTAATCTGGTTGGATGAACTCGCAACGGACTAAGACGTTTAATAGTCGGGCGTTGTTTGTTTTTTAACTGGATATGGCAAAGTTCCAGAATTAAGCCGAATGCCATCGCAAAGTACACATAACCTTTGTTGATATGAATTTCGAAGCCTTCTGCCATCAATAAACCACCTAACAAAACGAGGAATAACAAAGCAAGTGTCTTAAAACCAGGGTAACACGACACCAGGTTATTGATTTTTTCTGCTGTCATGACCATCACGATAGCAGAAGAAACAATCGCTGCGACCATAAGTGGGACATCACTTGTCAAACCAACGGCGGTTATCACCGAGTCCATCGAGAATACAGCATCCACGGCAACAATCTGCAACAGAACTACCGCTAAACCAGTACGGGCGTGAGTTGAGTGAGCCGACTCGTTGTGATTTAACCAACTCCACAACTCTTTCAGGCTTTTAGCCAAGAGGAATGCACCACCCGCAATCATGATAACGTCTCTTCCGGTAAACGCTTGGTTCGCCAAAGAAAATAGCGGTTGAGTCAATTGCATGATCCAAGAGATTGAAAACACTAAACCAATACGAGCAATAACAGCAAGACCAATACCAAGGTTTCTTGCCAGTTTACGTTGGTGCAGCGGCAGTCTTTCACATAAGACAGAGATAAAAACGACGTTATCAACGCCTAAGACAACTTCAAGCGCAAACAAAGTGGCGAAAATAGCCCAAGCTTCTGGTTGCATAAAAAGTTCTAGCATGAGCATGTCTCCAATAATAAGAAGACATATGGTGAAGGGTTTTGTCGACTAAAGGGGTCGTCCATTAATTATTTATACCTTTGTTACTGAGGGATCATGAGTAAATCACCAAACAATCAACAAAACAATATCTATTTTAATTAACAAGGAACAAGTTTAATTCGTGTACAAATCAATCAACTCCTCCAAATTGATTAAAATTACATAGAAGCTTTAGAATTGAATAAATGAAAGCATTAAAGTCCAACAAAACTAAGATAAATTTCTAGACTTATAAGCACCATCAATCCTTATGCAACCCATTAAATGCATTGAGCTCAAAGAGAAACAGGCGTGTTTCCGAGATAAACAATAGTAAAAATTTGTTTCATGCTGATATACTGCCAAAAATCATAAGAAACCATGCTATTTATGGACTACATTGCTCTTTCGCGTATAAGCCTTAAACATCTAACTGTTTTACATATGTTGTTAACCACTCACAGCGTCACACTTGCGGCAGAACGCTTGTGTGTAACACCATCGAGCGTCAGTAAAACGCTCGGACAGTTGCGCGAAACGCTAAAGGATGACCTTTTTTACCGTGATGGCACTCGCTTAGTGCCGACAGCATTTGCGCTGCATATAGGCCCGTCAATCCATGGCATACTCTCCAGTATGAATGGGTTATTACATCAAGGCTCTTTTAATCCGGCTTACTATCAAGGTAGTTTTTCATTAGCAATGCGTGAAAGTTCATTTGAGCTCTTTGCGCCAGTTCTACAGCACTTGTCCCAGCAACTGAGCAATCACGCGCACTTGAATGTCCATGCGAAAGAGGAAATGAGCTTCGATGCATTAGCAAGAGGTCAAGTAGATTTTTTGTTGCTTCCTCACGATCTCAGCCAACCACCCACACAAAATAAAGACTTGGTCTGGAAAACCATTTTGAAAGACGAAATGGTTTGCTTAATGAGAGCATCGAACCCACTCGCTGAGCAACCCTTATCTGTTGAAAGTTACCTTTGTGCAAGACACATCGGTATTCATGATAAAGATCTGTCACAACCTTATTTTGAGCAAAATCTCACCCAAAGGCATTCAAAACGAAACTTGGCCATGCGTGTAGCCGACTTTGGTTCAGCTGCGGTGATGTGTCAGCACTCGGATTACTTGTTCACATGCTCCAAGCTTTGGGCAAGAGCGGCAATGCAAGCAAAAGGTTTGGTAGAGCAAGCTCTTCCATTCGATTACGGGCAAGTAGCCTACAGCCTCGTTTGGAACAAAGCGAGCTTAAACGATCCCGCTTTAAAATGGTTACAGCAACAATTACTCGACGCCTGCGCCATGTTAGATGCCTGTGATGCTTAAGCATAGGTAAACAACGGTACTACGTGAGTACTGTCGGCACTGTGATAGGGTTACTCACGTAGCGTCGGAGCTCTGACTTTAAGCGTTCGATATCATGATGAGAGCACGTATCCCAAGTTAACGCCTCCCCCACAACTCCGTGATGTTGAAAGGCATTTAAACGGATAAGCACCGATTTAGGAAGAGTACTCAAGTAACGTCCAATTGCTACGATTTCTATATCTAAATCACTTTTTTGGGGAATATGCAGTAAGCGGACCTCGTACAATTTTTCGTGTTCAGCTAGGTATTGAAGGGTTTTAAATACACGATGATTATCACGCCCAGTTAGCCACTGATGCGTCTCCGTCTGCCACGCTTTCAAATCGATCATTGCGCCATCCAGAAAAGGTAGAATACGCTGCCAACCAGCAACCGCTAAAGAACCGTTACTGTCGATGAAACAAGAGAGGTGCCGTAATTCAGGATCTTGTTTTATCCCTTTAAACAGCTCAATAATGAAAGGAAGTTGTAAGGTAGATTCCCCACCGGATACAGTAACACCACTGATGAAAAAGCGATGTTTGCGTATCAAATCGAGCATTGTTACTACAGAGTAGTCAGTAATTTTTGGATTAGATTGGTTCTGACATATCTCTATACAATGATCGCAGTGGGTGCACTCCTCTTTAAGCCAAACAACGTTGTTGTTTTCGTCGAACTTCAATGCGCCTTCTGAACATTCACTTACACACTCACCACAATGATTACAATGGTTTATCGTGTGAGGATTGTGGCAGTTCAAACACTGATAGTTACAACCCTGTAGAAAGATGACTAGACGATTTCCTGGCCCATCAACACAAGAGAAAGGAAGGATACGAGTGACTTTTGCCAAAAGGCTTCCACTTCGTCTAGACATCTTGTTCTTTCCTAAACCGAACTTATGCCTGCGTGTAAGTCGGTGTTACTTCATGACTCACCACACGTGGCGAGCGTTCTAAAATTTTGGTATTTTTTGCTGCTTCTGCACCTAGAAACGTCGTGTTGGTTCTCGAACCTTCTTTATCATATTTCGCGACATCTGAAAGTTTGATCATGTAGCCTGTCACGCGAATTAAGTCATTTGAAGTGACATTCGCGGTAAACTCACGATAACCAGCATTTAGTGCCCCTTTACATAAATTGAACATCGCTTCTGGGTTAGATTTCACCGTTTCATCAATCGTCAAAATATCGCTGATACCCGCACGATAATACTGATGATGCTTCGCCGTTGCTTGTACATAAGTGACAGGGTCTGGCTCTGCACCATAAGGCAGACGTACACCTGGCGTAACATCATGATCTAAGCTAATGCCGCCTTGTGCATGTAAGAGCGCTTTACCATCTAAACCATATTTCACCGGGGTTGAGTCCACCAGTTTAGCCAGTGTTGCTGAAACATCATGAGCAAAAGTATTTGCTCGATCATTTTTTCCGTATCGCCCTATTTGCCCTTCTTTTTCAAATAGAAGGTTTACCGCTTCGGCCATGCCGTAAACGCCATACATTGGCGCGAAATAGGACTCTTTTATCAACCCTTCTTGCGTCAAAAAGCCTTGAAAGAAGTTCGATTTTTCATGCAAGTGCGTGCTTCTTGCGTTTATGAGCTCGACCATTAATCGATGGTAAGAAGGCAACGCACTGTTTAAGAAGTCGTTACAGTCTGATGCTCGTTTTGCAACTTCTTTTAAATTCATTCGCACCAATGTGTTCGAGCCACCTGCTAATGGAAGCGAGTTGTAGCAACTTACAATACCAAAGCGTGAGCCGTTGTAGGCTTTCGTGTGCATTGGGTAATTGGCGATATGCGGTTTACTGCATTCACAAATGTTCTGTGTCGCTTGACGAAGTAAATCATCAGGTGTAACTGTCTCGTCGTACATAAAGGTGAGATTCGGTGCGATCTGCTTGAGCTCCGCATCTACTTTTAAAACAGTGCGACAAATAATGTTGTCTGTCGGTCCGACATTCACATGCATAAACGCATCTGGCAATGTGCGATCCAGCATGACCCAAAAATGTTTTAACTTTTTGTAAATCTGGCTCTCTGTTAGGTCGCCTATGTAAGGCAACAAGACATCATCTAACTGGCCTAAGTAAACCGGAATGTTCGTTACCGAAGGAACATGATGGTAAATGATGGTCAGCATGTTCAACGCATCATCGAAATCATCAGCCGGAGACAACTCTAAATAGTCTGAGCCTTGCGATAGAAATTTAGCGTAATCAGGCAACACATAGCGAGGTTTAAACGGTGCATGACCTTCAAACATATCGCAGATGATGCCTTCATCCATTGCTTGTCTCAGTGATGGAGATACGGTCATGTAAGGAATGCACGCTTCAGCCTCTAAAGCTAAAAAACTCGACTTCTGTTTTGGAGAAAGACGGACGTCGGTCGCGATATCTAGAAAACGTTGTTGTAGTTTAGAAAGGCTTGTCATCTAAGATATTCCTACAAAGTAACCACAAGCCCACAAGACAAAATACGAGCTCTACCCCTAAAGAGTAACGTGATTTTACTCCTGCTTGGCTGTTGCCACTAATGAAAATAAACAAAACGTCTATTTCCATTCTGGAAATAAGACAAAGCTAAATTAGCGCATTCCAACTTACTATATGGGAAAACCTAACTGCGTACCGAAGTCTGTCTTATTTATCGGTTTGCCGTCGACAACATCACGCCTGCACCAATAAATACTCCCCCAGTCAAACGATTGAACAACTTCGCTCTTCCAGCGACAAACAACCAATCGGAGGCTTTTACCCCTAACAATGCATAAAATGTTAGCCAGCTAAGCTCAAAAACCACAAATGTAGACGCGAAAATCGCGAATTGAGACAGTAGCGGTGCGGAAGGTTCAATGAATTGAGGAAACAAAGCGGTGAAAAAGACTATCGCTTTGGGGTTACTAGCGCCAACAATGAAACCACTAGTGAACGCGCTGAACGCTGTCGCGGAACTTTGAGTCGTTGCCGTTTTATTAAAATCTGTCTGAGATGAGCGCAACGCTTGAATACCTAACCAGATTAAATAAGCGGCACCACACCATTTGATAATATTAAAAACTAACTCAGATGAAGCAATGACAACTCCCAGCCCGGTAAATGAGAGCGTAAGGATGATCGTAATCGCAGACAAACTGCCAAGTGCAGTCATGAAAGCAATACGAAACCCACTACTCACTCCTTTACTTAAACACAACAGTGAGCTTGGCCCTGGTGAAGCTGTGAGCACGAGAATGGCAAGAGTGTAAAAAATCCATGTATCTATTTGCATTGGCATCCCTTCCAGCAAAATGAGGTTTATAGCCCATTGTGTATAGAACTATTTTATCGACCGGTTTCTATCCATGAAGCCGAGGTCTTAATAACCATCTTGCATCTAAATAACTTAGAAAAAATTAATAGATAGTTATGCAAATAAAATACGATCTACATGCAAGGATGTAAAGCCTGTTGTATAAGCTTATCTATTTCTCTTAATCATAAAAAGGCTTAGGATCGATCTCTAACGATGAAGGCGCTATCGCTCTTTCAATTTTGTACGCACTCGTTTTTAAGTCCACCATCGTGACATCAATGTATCGTTTATACTTGCGGGAGTAAAAACATTTCACTTCTGGCTTTAATGCTTGAGATTCATTTGAAGACCAAACAATACCAACACGCCCATCGTTCAACTCGACAATGGAGCCTACGGGATACATCCCAATGCAATTAATGAATTTGTAAACTAAGTCGGCGTCTAAATGAAATGGCGTTAGACTCAACAAGATTTTAAACGCTTCCGCAGAACTCATGCCTTTTTTGTAACAGCGATCAGCCGTTAGCGCATCGTAGATATCTACAATACAGCTCATACGGCCGTGAATTGGAATCTCCTCCCCCTTCAAGCCTCTAGGATAACCATTGCCATCTAACTTCTCGTGGTGCATCAAACAAACATCACGGCTTACGTCACTAAGTCCTTTTACGTGAAGGATAATCTCACCTGCGAACACTTGATGTAGCTTCATATGTTCAAATTCTTCAGGCGTTAGCTTCGCTGGCTTGTGCAAGATCTTATCATCGACTTTAATTTTACCTACATCATGAATAATGCCACCTACAGCAAGCTGTTTTAGCGTTGGCTTATCCAAGCCCAAGTACTTACCGAATGACACTAAAAGACAAGCGACATTGACGGAGTGTTCCAATAAATAAGAGTCTTTTTTTCGGAGTGCAGAGACACACTGCAACGCATCTGAGTCAATCAAAACACTTTCAATGACATCGTCAGCCCAAGCTTCTACTTCATCAACTTCAATGATTTTTCCTTCAAAAGTTTGATTCAATAGTTTCTGCGCCAAATCTTTTGCTTCGGCGATCAGCTTTTTGGCTCGCTTGTGTTGGATGTCTCTCGAACGATAAGTTCGTTGACCCCTCTTAAAATCTGAGTGTTTCTGCTCTCTCGTCTCTTTAGTGGCATCAGTTGATTCATCTACAGGCTTGAAGACACACTGCTGCGAAGATAATGTTTGATCTACCCAAACATACTTTACGCCACTTGTAGCAAGCTTCTTAATGCCTTCAGGGCTAGATATTCGCCCCGCATTGGCTAAATTGACGCGCTTGTTGTGCTCTATCGCGGTGACAAACATACCAACGCCGATATCAGCGAGCGCAATTTTGATTGAATTTTTCGGATCGTACTGCATATAAAGAAGGCTTACTCGATATTAACGTCCGCATTATAAGAGATTTGATTACTTGGCGTGATAATAAATTTGAATTGATTACAATTAATGAGCATCCTGTCAATTAATAATCGGTCGCGCTCATTAAGTCCTTTTTGTTATTATGGTTTTATCCAAGATAACATATATACAAATGACGTTAGAAAACAGCACATTGATACCGACACAACTGAAAATAACTTTAGGATAATTATTCATAAATATTTATAGATTGCGGACGGCATCAATAACTGTATTTTATAAATGATTTTTACTGTTGACTATTTTTTATAAATGTCGATGATTAGCCGCCTAATCTTAGTATGTTATTAACCTAGTAGCGCATAAAATGATAGCCAAACAATTTGAACTGACACTTTTGTGATTGTAATGTACGCCAGCAGATCAACTCTATGTTATCAACCCCAACACTCATCTCTGATGCTAAAAGGCTCGAGGAGGAAATATCTTGACCACCATATTTGACCAACAAGTCTCAGATAGTGACCGAGAGTTCCTAAAAATCGTCGAAGAACGATTCATTCATATCTTCGATGTATTTAACGAAGGCCTCTTTTACATGGATGAGTTTGGCACCATGGTATTTTATAACAAGGGCTTTTATGAGCAGCTTGGTATCAACGCTGGTCGAATCAGCTTAGAGCAATGGTTAGACCTTGTTCACCCTCTCGATCGAGAAAGACTCTCCACTCGGGTCGATGCTCACATCATTACCAACAACACGAGGGTCACAACGACCTACCGCGTGCGTAAACCCAATGGACAGTACGTCTGGATTGAAGGCGTAGCCATGACCAAAGAAACAGAACATGGTCATTATATGGTTGGTAGCCACCGTGATATTTCTGAACGCAAGCTGATGGAAAGCTACATTCATCAAGTCGCATTTCATGACAATGCGTCAGGTATGGCTAATCGCGCCCATCTCTTGCTGGATATTGAAGATAGTGTGCGAGCCACTGATTCTTGTGCATCTATCTGTTACATTCAGATAGAAGAGATTAAATCTTACTTAAATCAATATGGCAGCGAGTTGGTCGATGGGTTAGTGGAAAAATTGCTACAAACTCTCAGTCACCTACCTTCTCCAAATAGTTCTGTATATCGCGTACATGATGATGACTTTGCGATTTTGATTCACGATGAATGCTCGGTAGAAACGCTGCAAAGTTACGCCGAAAGTTTAAAGGAAACCTACCACGAGGCAGTGATTGAAGAGGGCCAATACTTAGGAAGTAACATTAGTATTGGTTTGTATCCTTGCATAGATCCAAGTCACTCAGCAGAGGAAATATTGCGTAAAGCAGCACGAACTTGTCAGTACGCAAGCGAGCAGAATAAAGACCGTGTTGCGGTTTACAGTGAGAAAACTCAGCATGCCGTAGACCGTTATTTCTTTATTGAACAAGGTCTAAAAAGTGCATTAGAAAAACAGACATTAAGCGTTAAGTTTCAGCCAATTATTGACGCCAAAAGCTCAAAAGTAGTGAGCTTCGAATCTCTGGTTCGCTGGCGTAGCAAAGAGTTTGGCGAAATTTATCCAGACGAATTCATCCCCGTCGCAGAGAACAAAGGTTTGATTGTCGAGCTCGGATATCAAGTCTTTGCCAAAGCGTGTGAATTTATCAAAAACTACCGTGAGCGTTACCAAAACCAAGTTCGTGTAAACGTGAATGTTTCTGTACTTCAGTTAATGAATAGTGAATTCCCTGCGCGAATTAAAGCCATGGCGGATGAGGTTGGTGTCGATCCTGAGTCTATTGTGTTGGAACTAACAGAAACGTTTATTTTGGATAATAATCAGACAGCCATTGCCCCTCTGAATACCCTCAGGGAACTAGGATTTGCACTCTCTCTGGATGACTTTGGATCGGGTTACAGTTCATTAAATAGCTTCTTCGACCTCCCGATGACACAAATCAAAATTGATAGGTCGATGGCGTGGAAAACACTAACCAACCGCTCTTCACAAGAATATCTGAAGTTTCTTATCACTATGTGCCAGGAAAATAATATTGAAGTAGTGATTGAGGGAATTGAAGACGCCAAAATGTGTGAATTTTTTACCGAAATGGGCGTCGATTATCTGCAAGGTTATTGGTTCTCTAAGCCACTTTCTGTTGCCAGTGCAAGCCGCTATTCGTTGAGTTAAGCATACTAGAGCAATATTCCGCACGGCCACGTTAAACATGCTGAACTATTCACTATAGATTTCAGACACTAACTGGCCGTGACGAAAACAAAGCTTAATGCCCCCTATTAACGTAGGCGTTCAAACACCACACTCTGATCTAAATGTTCGTGATACTGAGTGTAATCTAAGCCCACATCAAAGATATATTGGGTCACCAGGTTTCTAACGCACTCTATTAATTGGCTTGCTTGCCATGGTTTTTCAAAGTAGCGGTCAATGCCTGCGGAGTTGATCGCATTAATCGTATCGGTGTGCGTCGCTTGCCCGGTAAGAAGCACTTTCCTCGTAAAGCCAAAACGACCGTCTTTTGATACATCGGTCAGCAGCTCTACTCCCGTTTTACCTGGCATCACATGATCGGAAATAATCAATGCGATCATCTCGCCTTCTGCATCAAATTCATCCATCAGTTCTAGAGCCTCACCTGCTGATTCGCAGTCTTCGATATTCAACCACTGATTTAACGGCTCTAAATCTTGTAGAACCGCGCTTAGTACCTCTCGTTGGTCATCAACGCAAATTACATTAAGCTTCTCCATGTTCACCCTCTACTGGTAACTTGATTCTAAAAATCGTTTTTTCACTGTCGCTCTTTACTATAATAGAGCCGTTATATCCGGCGATAATGCGCTTCACAATCGACAGACCTAACCCTAAACCAAACGACAATCCCCCCTTTTTAGTGGTGAAGTTTGGCCGGAAAATTTTTCTACGTGTCGCTTCATCAATTTCTGGTCCATTGTTAGCAATCGTGACCAAAATTTTACCCTTACTCTCCCGAGTATGTATTTCGATACCGGGTTTCTCCGTTTCACCAAGTGCATCGCACGCATTCTTTAATATATTTACCCAAACTTGGACGAGTTCGGTTTGAGAACCAATAAAAGCAGGTAAATCCGCAGGGCTAAAACGAACACTCACTCGTCTTAAGTCACTTTGCAATAGAGCCAAGGCGCGATTGATTGAATCATTGATGTTAATCGCTTCATCCAAGTCGATATCCGTGCGCCCCAATTGTTTTACGGATCGCACAATGCCAACGGTATGTTTAGAAGCGATGCGTAAGTCATGGAGATCTCGCCCCATTTGCCAGAAACGTATCGCTTCTTCTGGTCTTTTTAGCCAATGTTCCGAAAGGAAATTATTTGGAACGGCACGTGCAAGATCACGAGCAACCTCCTTGGTTAAACCGTAGTATTTTTCGAAGTGGCGCCCCCGCTTTCTCGCTTCGCTAGAAGAGACTTTCTGCCCTTGCATTAAACCAAAATCAAAAAATTGACTCGCTTCCGGATGAACTTCTTCAAGCAGTTCCATGATAACTGTCTCTAGCCGTTCTGATTTACTGCTTACAACGCCTATCGCATTGTTCAACTCATGACCAATACCCGCTGCAAGCTGCCCCAACGTTGTCATTTGCTCTGCGGTATGAAGCTTTTGTAGTGCTTTTTCTTTAGCCAATGCCTCTTGCATTGCGCGCCGTTGACGACGAGATAATTCGTTAACCATCACAGGCATAAATTGTGTCGTCAATGGTCCGTATGTCGCCTCTTCCACGGCGGGCGTATCGCGCTGTATCCAAGCCAATTCAACATCGGTTTGAGCAATCACTGTCGAAGAGGCAGTCCACGTACCAGAAAAGAAACTGTGTACGCCAATAAACGCACCTTGAGACGCAGAAAATACCTGAATCGGTTTCTTGTCATCTTCCGCGTAATACCCCGCCAGTTCTCCCGACAGCACATAGTACAAGCGATCGTTGTAGCCAGCTTGCTCAATAAGCACCGACCCGGATAAAACCGTTAATCGGCGTTCAAGGTGATTAAAGTAGCGTTGTACTAACGCGTCTAACTTCGTTTCGTACATGGGTTATCCAATATGCCCAACAGTATGTAAAATCCACACCATCACAAAACTGAGTAATACGCCAATCACGCCTAGCACGGCACCGATACGAGCCATTTGGCCACTCTCGACATGCCCTGTTGCATGAGCTAACGCGTTTGGTGGCGTACTGATTGGTAACGACATACCGAGTGAAGCAGCAAATGTCACGACTAAGATCAGAGTAACTTCACCGCCGAGAGGCGTTAGCGAAGCCATAGAAGTACCCAGCGCAGCCATAATCGGCATCAGCAAGTTTGCGGTGGCTGTATGCGACATAAAGTTTGCCATTAACAAGCACAAGAAAGCCGCACCAAACAAGACAACATATGGCGAGAACTGATCAAACGGAATGCTGTGTACCACCAGCTTCGCAAGCCCGGTTTTATCTAGAGCAAGGCCCAGAGCAATACCGCCTGACACCAACCAAAGCACATCCCAAGAGATTTTCTTCAAGTCTTCTTTGTTAATGATGCCCGTCAATGAGAACACTGCGACCGGAATTAATGCTACTGTGTAAGAATTCATTCCATGTGCAGACCCCATCAACCAAAGAATAATCGTGCCGGCAAAGGTGACGTAAACCATTATTGCTTTGGGTGTTTTCAAAAACTTGCTTTTAATGTTCAGATCGATGGTGGTTTGTTCGGCTTTATATAAAAAGCCAATCAGAAACCAGGCTAACGCCATCATCACAATAACGAATGGCACACCAAATACCATCCATTCACCAAACGTAATTAAGTTGTCACCAACCAAATATTTTAGGGCGATGGCATTCGGTGGCGTGCCGATTGGAGTACCAATGCCACCAATGTTGGCTGCAACAGGAATACACAAGGCGAATGCAATTCGACCTGGGTCTTTAGGCCCGAAAACCGCTATCACAGGGGTTAAAATGGACAACATCATCGCTGTTGTTGCGGTGTTTGACATAAACATGGAAAAAACAGCGGTGATCAGCATCAACCCCAGCATAACGAACTTCGGTTTTTGTCCAAATGGTTTGAGTAACACTCGGGCTAAGTTGACATCTAACCTGTACTTTGTCGCCGCCATAGCCAAAAAGAAACCGCCGAGGAAGAGCATAATAATCGGACTAGCGAAGGTCGCCATTATCTCGTTGTATTGTAATAGTTCACCAAAATGTGGCTGCCCCTCTTGCAAACGAAAGAGCACAATACCTTTATTTGATACAAGCAATAGCTCTAGGACAATGATCACAACCGAAGTGGCGTAGATTGGAATTGGCTCGAATACCCAGCAAAGTGCGGCAAGCAAGAAGATTGCAATCACTCTTTGCTGGACGATAGTAATGCCATCAAATGGGAACGCAGAGAGAGGCATTAACCAAACAAGCAATGGTATCAATGTTGGAACAACGTATTTGAGATAAGGGCGCATAGTACTACTTCTCTTCCTGAGATGGTTAGCCAGACACATTTGGCGTTTGGAACGCTATTACCCGCCGCAAAACCAAAACTTTCAGACTGTTTTTTAAGCCTTCAGAGACGAAATGCGGTAATGGCGTTCCAGAGAAGATTATGTACACTGTTTTCAAACAAAACGTTGGTGCGAGATCAATGAACTCGCTTTCACATTGGAAAACATTTTATATCTGTGTTCAAGCTCACTAAATGCTCACTATTTAAGTTAAATATACTTTTCCATCATAAAGTTAGTTAAGGTTTCTCCCCTAACCTCAACACGTTGTCGAGACTTAACTGTGAAACCCATTTTCTCGTAAAAAGGTCGGGCGGTAATACTCACTTCAGAATACAGTCGTTTTATCCCCTGTACTTTCGCCTGTGAAAAAAGAAAAGACATCAAATCACGACCAACACCTTGTCCTTGGTATTCATGATGGCAAAAGAAATGATCAATCAAGCCGTCACCTTGCAAATCACAATAGCCAACGACCTGCCCTTCTATCTCCGCGACGTACGGTTGAATATCGTCCATTTTTCGTTGCCACACATCGAGGTCAAAATCTGATGGTGCCCAAGCGGAAACTTGTGATTCCGTATAATCGCGACGATTAATGATTCGCACAGTATGGTAAAAGAGTGCCCACAGTGTTGGGGCATCCTCGGTGCGATAGCAGCGTATTGAGAGCATCAATTTCCTCATTCCTATTCAATAAATACTAAGCATTAACGCAAAGTGATACTAGTGAACTCATCATTTTCAATGCCAATCACTAAAGGCTTCCCAATCTGATCACTGTTCATCAATACGGTTGTATTCAGCTCTCGGCTTGATCTGCGTATATTGCTTTTTCTTATGATATGAATATTCACAATATAATCGGAATACTCCTTTGTGATTCCGCCGGAAAATTCTACGTGCTCACTTTCATTGTCTCGGACAACATGAAATTTTCGATTGGCTTGAATATCAGTACTGATGGAGGAGTCACCATAGTTCAGCACAACGGACGTTGGTTCGCTATCTTGATTGGCAAAACAGCCAAATGCGAACATGCTTAATGCGAGTATACTTTTTGATTTAAACATTAATTATTCTATTTCTAGTTATTTTTCTGCTATTTGCATGACCAAACAGCACTTGTTCTGTGAGCGCCTATTGTGCCATAGCTGAACGCTGACTCTAAACGCGCAAAAAGATGAGCGATGAAAATTCCGTCCAAAACAAGCAAATGTGAGACAATGTGAGGGTCCCAAACTCACTCAACCAGTCAAAGGCCACTGTAAATCTCTGTTTTTTTATGCTTTTAATTCATGTGACCGTGTAAGGAATACATACAACCTCTTACTTTTTCATACGCAACTAGATGAATCGTTCGAGAAATACGGCATCGTCTATGCCACATGTTACAAATCGGCTTACCTTATTATTACGTATGAACTGGAATTATGGCACTAACTTCCCTCTCTCTTTTAATAAGGAGAGGATTTCAACAATCAGGCTTGCCACGTTTTTATAGCTAAAATCAGTAGAGCGTTACCAACATCGGTTGGTCTAGGAGCAATAAATGAAAGACCCTCTCAACTTTACTCACCTTGTAAAAATTTGGCTCATGTCAATCGCGGTTATGCTGGGTGGATGCACTCAAGGAGATTGGCGTACCGCTAGCAGAGAACCTGCGGGTATCGCACCCGATCCTTCCAATGTTAAGCATGCTGTGATTGAGTTTTACGCCGCAGACGCGTTTGGTTGGCGAGGCTGGTTTGCCGTTCATACATGGTTTGCAATAAAGCCTGAAAATGCGAACGAATATACAGTGTATGAAGTAGTCGGCTGGAGAGTGAATCGCGGACAACCCGCTCTATATCAGTACCAAACTGGGACGCCAGATCGATATTGGTATGGTGCAAAACCAGAAAAGATCCTCTCCATACAAGGTGAAAAGGCCCGCCAGCTTATCCCTAAAATACAAAGTGTTATTAACCAATACCCTTGGGCTGAAGAATATACGCTGTTTCCAGGGCCAAATAGCAATACATTTCCGGCTTGGGTGGGTAAACAAATTCCAGAATTAGAGCTGAACTTGCCGTTTCGCGCAATTGGTAGCGGTTACGCCAGCGATTAACAGCAAAGATTAGTCACTGGCTCGTTTTATGTTCAGCATAAAGCGCAATATCTATTGTGCGTCGTCACCCAACTCCGTTCTATTTCTTCCATTATGTTTCGCTTTATACAGTGCATTATCGGCGTCTTTCATTACCGCTTCAATTGGTGTGTCATTGCCTTTCCAGTGAGAAACGCCCAACGAAACCGTGACCTTACCAACCACCTGAAAGTCATGTTGTTCCACGTTGTGTCTAATACGCTCTGCAACATCCATAGCGTGGTTTACGTCTGTTTTTTCCAAAAACATCATAAACTCTTCACCGCCAGAACGACACAGGTGATCATTAGAGCGAGCTTGGTCTTTCATTAACTGCGCAAACTCTCTAAGTAAGTTGTCACCCACGTCATGGCCATAGTTATCGTTTACGCTCTTAAAGTGGTCAATATCTAGCGCCAAAACAGAGAACGCGGTATTTTCCTGCTTAAACAAACCAAGAACTTTATCTAATCCACGTCGATTCAATAATCCAGTCATCGAATCTGTTAATGTATCCAGTTGCAGCTTATCAATGGTTTTTGACACGATACCAAATGCTTTAAGAAAACTAAGCTTCAAATGTGAGACCTCAAAATACCAAGACTTAACCAGTTTGAGATCATCGATAGATGATGAATGTTCTTCGACACCTCGCACAGCACCCGCTAACTGCCAAAGTGGTCTAGAAATAAGAAGGGACAAGAACCAAATTAGCAACAAAGTTAATAAACCAATTGGAATCGACTTAAGGAAAACATTCCACATCTGTTCATCTAGCACAGATAACGTCATCGATTTCGGGCGCTGAGCAACAATTCCCCATCCTGATGACTTTACTGGTGCATAACCAGCAAGCATTTCGACGCCGCGAGAGTTAACAATTTCTTTGTTACCGCTCAGCCCCATCGTCACCGCTTTGATTGCCTCATTATCGTCGATTACTTCACCAACTCTCGATTGATCTGGGTGATAAATCAGAGTGTTACTCTCATCGACAACGTAAAGGAAAGAACCATCTTTGTATGCGTGCTGGCTGAGTAACTCTGCAAGAATATTTTCTTTTTCTAGATAAATAGTGCCGCCGATATAACCTAAATATTCATTAGATTGTGAAAATATAGGGTATGAGATGGTTAACAAGTAATTTCCAGCTGGCGATATAAATGGTTCAGTAACAACCGGTGCTTGAGCGTTTAAAGACTGGCGTTTTCTTTCACCCACTAACCTTACACCTTTCACCTGAAGTGTTTCAGGGGATACAGAAATAATAACCCCTTTTGCATTAACGACAACCACAGAGTTAAATGATTTGGTTTGCGTTCTTAATCTCTCAGCCTCTTTATCAAGAAGCTGAGCGTCATGCATCTTGTCTTTTAGCACGTTCGCACTGTATTTTAGCTGCGACATTGAGCTTTCTATGAAAGAGTCTGTCATTTCAGACATTTTTTGGGCGTAAACACGGTTTGATTCTAACGTGTTATTGATGATGAGATCCCTTTGAACACGATAAATCGAGTAGAATGCGTTGATCAAAGTGACAAGCACACTGAACACACATAGGGTGACAATAAGATTTCTAAGATTGAGTTTTTCTTTTCTTCTAAAAGACATTGCCAATGGCCAACTTTGAAGGCTTTCTGTATAAATGAGCGTATAGGTTATATGAAATTGATTTGATTTTCAGGTAGTAAGTTGGGATCAATGTTAATATTTGCTCACATTAAAGAACACTTTATGAGCTAAAAAGAGAATTCAGTAGCACGATAAAGAACCGTGCTACTTTCATATTTGGCGTTTAAGAGGGTTTTGTCTCTGTCATCGTTTTTAATATATCCACAACTAGCTGATGATCATCTAACTGCGGTAAACCCGATACCGTCACAACCCCAACCAAACCAGACCCAGAAAGCCGAATTGGGAACGCGCCACCATGAGCACAGTACTCACGAGCATCGAGATGAGGCTGATTTTCGAAATCACGTTGCTTTTGCTTGTTGTACAGAGAAAGATAGTAAGAGCTGTGGCCATACCTTAATACTGAGTTTCGCTTCCTACGGACCCAATCTAAATGATCAGCACAGGTTCCTGCCATCGCGTATTGAAATAGCGTTTGTCCAAAGCCGTAAACCTCAATAGCAACAGCCGCGCCGCGAGCTTCAGCCTCTTCTTTTAGAGCGAGGCCGATAGACCACGCAATATGATGATTAAATTCCGCCAACTGAAGTTCATGCTCTTGCCGGGCCACGAGTTCAAGCGTCAAACTCATGGTTTCACCTGAATCGTTTTACCCGTTTTACTGCTTTCCAATGCCATCTCAATCAGAGCGATATTCTGTACTGCTTGAGCGGCAGGGACCGGGTTATCAGTGCCCAAACGAATGGCGTCTGCCACACCAACAAAGTAAGCTTGGTACGCGCCTCTCTCCGTTTTGATAGTTTGCGCACCGTCTTCGTCGTAACGGACTCCGTATAACGCCTCATCTTCTTCCGACCAAGCATCGTTTTCCGGCAAACGGCCTTCTTTTAAGTAGCCCTCTTGAGGATCTAATCCGAACTTTTCATATTTAGCTTCCGTACCCAATACTTTGTATCGGAGATTCGGCTCTGGGCTATACAAGTTTGAATGCAAGTGCACAATATGCTCAGGGTAATGAAGTATCAAGTTGTAATAATCAATCGTCGTCGCGCCCGGACGCATCATTCGACATTGTGCGTCTATCGCATCTGGCAAGCCAAACAACACCAATGCTTGATCGAGAAGATGAGGAGCAAGGTCGAATAGAATACCACCACCATCTTGAGCTAGCTCTCGCCATCGTTGACGAACTTCAGGGCGGTAACGGTCAAAGTGTGACTCAAACAGCTTTATATCACCTAACTTACCTTGTTCGATAAGAGATTTAACCGTGAGAAAATCTCCATCCCAACGTCTATTGTGAAAAACGCTCAGCACTAGACCTTTCTCTTCCGCCAAGGCGATAAGTTCATTACCGTCTTCTATACGAGTAACAAACGGTTTCTCGACGATGACGTGTTTCCCATTGTTCAACGCACGCTTTGCAAGTTCGTAATGTACGTCATTTGGCGCAGTAATGATTACGAGTTCTGCATCACTATCATCGAGTAAAGTATTCGCATCAGAAAACCACTTGGCATCTGGCCAATCATTTTGAACCGCCTCCTGTTGACGAGAGCTTATCGCGCTCAGCGTTAAATTTGGTAGCGCTTTAATGAAGGGTAAATGAAACGTTTTTGCTGAATATCCGTAACCAATCACAGCGGTTTTTACGGGATCGTAAGCCATTCTAAGATTCCTTATTTCGGTGACACAACAATACATTCAATATCATTGTGATCGAGGAGTTGTTGAAAATCTGATTGAGGGGGATGATCGGTAATAATGATGTCGATCTTTGACAAATCACATACGTGGTGGAAATTGTCGCTACCAATTTTTCGGGATTCACAAACGACGATGACCTGCTGAGCTTGAGCAATCATCGCTTGTTTCATTGTAGCTTCTAACAAACTATTTGTTGTCAGCCCTCGGGATGTCAATGCACACACGCCAATGAACGCTTTGTTCACGTGATACTGCTGCATTTGCTGCTCTGCTTGCGCCCCTAAAACTGCTCTGGCATAAGGGTCAAAGTGTCCGCCTAAGAAATGAACGTCCATTGTGTCGTTTGTTTCAGCAGCGGTCAGTACATCAATGCTGTTAGTAACGACGTTGAGCTTGTTTTCTCCACAACGCGCTTTTCCTGCATAGAGTGGGAGCAGAGACAAAATGGTGCTGGTATCAATAACAAGATGGTCGCGCTCATCCAACAACGCTGCGGCAGCTTGAGCTAGTCGATGTTTAACGTCACTCACGGGTCGACTCGCGTATGCCTCGGTATGGGAAGAGATCGGCGCAAGCATGACACCACCTCGTATTCTTTGTAACCCAGGTTGCTGACTCAACTTAACTAAGTCTCGACGAGCTGAATCTCGCGAGATACCAAAGTACTCACAAACTTCAGACAACGTTACTTTATTTTGCTGATCCAGCTTCGCTCTGAGCGCTACGAGTCTTTCTTCTTGTGTCATAACTTAAATTCACTTAAGTGATTTTAAGTAAACTTGCCACAATGATAGAAAAATTACCAACAAAACCACTTACAACCAACTCAATTGACCAAAAGTTAACCAAAGATAAATGAGCAGCAAGGCAAAACTTCCTAGGACGGTACGTTCACTCAAGCCCACATAGTTAGGCGTATGAAGTTTATTTATACCCGTTTAAAACAACTGGCTCATCTAGGCCTAACTTCACTCTATTTATTTTAATAAGCGCTTTTGGTAGTGGAATAAACCCAGCATTTCGTACCTGTTGTGTATTGTTGTCGGTTGTAAGGAGTTCAAATAGTTTTGATTTTGTGATTTTCTGATTGGTGTCGAATTGTTTATTTATATAAACGTAATAGACCACGGAAAATGGATAGCGAAGAGAATAGATGCAATCTGTGCTCAAAGAGCATGAGTCATCGTTATGATGAACAGAGAGAGCCTTGTAGCTCGACCACTGTTCTGAGTATTTAAAATCGGAGTATCGCATATAAGCTTTGGCTGACAAGTCGTCGCTTAAAGCCCGTTTCAATCGGTCTTCATCAAGCATTTGAATCGATAATTGACAACCATTAGAGCTCACATCTGGGTTACTTAAACGCATCTCCCCGAAAGCATACGTATTTGCATCACAGCGTTTCAATTCACTAACGGAAACACTATCTACCGTACTCTTTTGACTATTGATTACGACAATAGCGTTTGCCATTAAAAACAAACGTGTAGGCCTGTGGCCTCTTTCTCGTTGAAATCGGGAGATGTTTTCATCTGACCATTTCTTAGATGTGATCGCAATAGAGGTTCCGTCATTTAGCATGTCGTTAAAACCAACAGACTGAGATGCAAGCGCTACATTTACACTTGGCTCATCTATCAATGTTTCTATCGTTTCTAGTATCTCTGGCTCGACAAAAATCGATGTTCGAGCCTCAGAGTCAGAAAATGCCAGCGGTGAAATCAAACATGAAGTTAGAGCAAGGAAAGGCAAGACTTTAATTTTCATAATTCAGCTCCAACTTCGAATTAGGTGTCAACTCGCTGTCCGAACTAAATATAGTCCACGCTTGTTCAGTACTTTCAGCTTTCGTGTTTACAACAGCAATTGTGCGCCTTTCCCGTTTTTTTAGTTGTACCGTCAATGCCGTATTCTGATAAAACTCTTGCTCTTCAATTCGATTATCTTGAATGCCGTTTCTCACTAGCAATTCTCGTATAGCTGCCGTCCTTTTCTTTGCCAACGCTTTGTTGTATTCGAGTGACGCTTCAGGGCTTGTGTCTCCTATCAGTATGACTTGCGCATTTGGGTTACTCTGAAGCAGTGCTTTCAACTCGCTTAGCGGCATATCATGAGATGGCGTTACCTGATGCTCATCCATCGCAAAGAAAAAGCTGATCAGGTGTGTCTGCGAGTCGTTGACCCAATTCGCACAGCCTTCACTGTCAACAACCACACCTTTTGGCGTATCTGCGCAGTTATCTCGTTGGTTTATCACGCCATCACTATCATTATCTTTAAGGTCGTTGTACTGGTATGTGGTCAACGTCGTATTCGGTGATTCAGCACAGCCTGCTAACATGAAAACTAGAAGACTCGTCACTGCGAATTTATCCATTATTGTTCTCCTTCCAGTTCTCTGGATACTCAACTCGCAACGCATAAGTCAGAATCCCCATCGAGTTGAATAAACGGTAAGTGGCAACCAAATGATCGTACTTTGTTCGGGTGTAGTTCCGTCTCGCAACAAACGTTTCAACTTTGGCATCTAATACATCTAACAAACTGCGTCGCCCTACATTGAACTGCTGGATGTACCCTAATTCAGTTACTTTCGCCGCATCAACGTTGACTTTTAAAAACTCCATTTGCTGTTGAAGCAATGTATGTGCGTCCCATGCCAGCCTTACACCTTCATTCGCATCTAGTTCTGCATTTGCTCGAATAGCCCTCGCCTCCTCTACTCGCCAGGCAGATGACTCCACTCGGGAGTCTGTAGAAAAGCCGTTAAAAAGATCGTAGTTGACCGTCAGCATAACCTTTGCATCTTCGTTAATGCCTTCAATATTATCCACGTTGTCTGTTTTGTTGGCTGACAGCTCAAGCTTGAGCTCTGGGTAGTAATCCCCCTTTTCTCTTTTTACTTCATGTCGAGCCGCCTCTAAATCTTTCATCGCCGACTGTATGGATGGGTGCAACCTAACCGCTTGTTTGAGTGCTTCGTCAAGCTTATTCGGAAGCAATTCCTGCGGGTAAACAGGCTCAACTAAGTTTTGCGGCGCTCGACCAACTAAACGTACAAATCTTGTTCTAGCATCGGAAAGATTGTTTTGGGCGGCAATCAATGAGGACTGTGTTGTCGCGACACGCGAAGAAACCTGTGCTAAATCGGAGTTGCTGGTTAAACCTTTTTCTTTTTTATCTAGAATGAAACGGTAGATCTCTTGGTGTTCACTTAGGTTTCTTTCTGTCAGTTTCATCAACTCTCGGGCATGTAAAACGTCCGCAGATGCCAATAAGCCTAAGCGTTCAGCTTCAGCCTCGTAAGATAGGCGATCAACATCAGCACTTGTTTTAAATCCATCAAATAACAGTTGGGAGATTCTTACGCCCATCTCCGTTCTTTCTAATGTTCTATCTTCACTGTCGATGTAGTTTCCGTTGTTATATCGAGTACCTTCGTACCCTGCTGCTGCATACAAATTAACCTGAGGAAGAAATGAACCATTTATGGCATTTCGGTCTCGTACCATCGACTCATAGCGAGAATAGCGAGCAAGCAAACTGGGGGAGCTATCGAGAGATAACGTAACTGACTCTTCTAAAGTCAAAGCGTTTGGCGACGATGATACTGCAAACAAGACCAATAACGTTGATTTAAGCCGCATCTTATATCCTTATGTCTATCTTTCTCTGAGCGAATTCTCTTTCGCACGTAATATAGGTTTTAACCAATAATTCAGTACTGTTTTTTCTCCTGTAAGAATGTCTACCACAACCTGCATTCCCGGGATGATCGTAAACTTATCATCAACCTTGAAAGTAACGTTGGCACGGTAGTAGGCATTGCCCTCTTCATTTTGAAGTGCATCGGCGCTTACGTAGGTCACTTCTCCTTCTAGGCCTCCGTAAATGACAAAGTCATAGGCAGACAACTTTACCGTTGCCGGCAGGCCAGGCCTTATGAAGGCGATATTCTGAGGAGAAATTCTCGCTTCAACGATTAACGTGCTATTACGAGGGACTATTTCTAAAATAGGCTCACCCGGCTTAACCACACCTCCGATGGTTCTGACAAAAACATCTTTGATGGTTCCATCGACCGGAGAAAGTAACTGCGTTCGATTCAACTGATCCGCAATCGCCTGACGACTTTCATTGAGCTGCGCTAGTTGCGTCACAACTTCATTGAGCTGCCCTTGTGCCTCTGCCCTAAAAGCAAGCGCAGTACCACGATAATCTGCGATGGATTCAGAATACACAGCCCTTTGCTTTTGGGCAGCAGCTTGTGAACTCGCGATGTCTCCTTTGAGCTTTATAACGTCTCTATTCAGTTTTAATAATTCCACTTCAGCCACCGCGCCACTAGAAACCACCTCTCTCAACATATCTCGCTCTTTCGAGACAATAACCAGACTGCTTTTTAGTGTTTGAATGGTATTCAAGGTATCTAGATAAGCTTGCGATTGTTGCTCAATTCGCAATTTAGCCTCCTCCAGCTCAGACTCCAGTTGGCTCAACCGCTCAAGATAGTTTGCTTTGGCATTCAGATAGGCAGAGTGGCCGGTCATCGAAATATCAAATGTCTGAGGCTCGATACTCACTTGTTGTTTCCAATCCAGTTGGAGGCTATTCACTTTTACCGTTTCTAATTCAATTTGAAGCCTCTGCTTTCTGGCGAGCAAAGATTCAACTTGTTCAGAGGTCTCCGAATAGGTCGACTTAAACCTTGTATCATCCAGAATAGCGATGGTTTGCCCCTTAGTGACGCTTTCACCAGCCATGACAAGTAACTCCTTTAGAATGCCTCCCTCTAAGCTCTGAATCGTCTGAACAGACAAAGTAGGAACAACCTTTCCTTCGCCGACAACCACTTCGTCTAACCTCGCCCACGAGGCCCAAATAATCACACTTAGCACTAACGCGGCAGACAACCAAATCAACGTTCTCGAACGGTTTGCTAAATGAGCATTACTCCAACGAACTGTGCTCATCATTGACCTCCTTCGCGTACAATTGATACTGCGCGTACTCTGTTCGTCTTCGCGTTAGACTGTTGTTTAGCAAAAATTTCTTGGGGCGCTCCTTCCCTCAAAATTGTGCCTTTATCAAGCACAACAATTCGATCACAAAGCGATAATAAGGAATGTTTATGAGAGCTAATAATCATCGTCGTCGAGTGCGGCAACGATTTGAGAGCATTAAACAACGCATTCTCAGCTGGCTGGTCTAAGGAACTGGTTGGCTCGTCTAAAATTAATGCTGCTGGGTTTCGATAAAAAGCTCTTGAAATCGCTACAGCTTGCCTTTGCCCCCCCGACAAATAACGCCCTCCTTCTCCGACTTGCGTTTCTAGACCATGAGGAAGGCGACTCATGTACTGGTTCAAACCCGATAATTCTATCGCACGGCGTAATCGTTCTTGATCAATAACATGATGTCCTAATACTATGTTTTCCATAATACTGCCGTATATAAGATGCGAATCTTGGCCAACCCAACCCGTTTTCTCTCTTATCAATTCGGCAGGCCAAAGCTGACTGTCAATGTCATCGAAATAAACGCTGCCCTGTGAGGCACTTAGTTGATTGGTCATAATGGAAAGGAGTGTTGACTTTCCTGCTCCTGCACTACCAATAACGCCAACGCGTTCGCCTTGCTTGATAGTAAGATTAATATCTCTCAAACATGGCATATCAACATCTGGGTATTGGAAGCTCACGTTTTCTAAACGTATATTCCCTGTAAATTCGGCAGACGTAATGACCTGACTGCGTTGCGCCTCCTGAGGTAAAGACATGATAGAATTTAAGCCTTCAACCGCTGTTTTTGTCTGTTGATAGCGAAGTAACAACATAGCTAACTGGTTAATCGCCCCTGCAGCACGACCGCTAAGCATGACAATAGCAATGAGCCCCCCCATGCTGAGCAATCCCTCAGAAATTCTGTACACACCTGTTACAAGTAACATTACGGTAATTATCTGCTGGCTAGATTGAATGGAGTAAGCAACGATATTCGAATAGTTTCGCGATTGATTTTGCCAATCAGAAAGCATGGATACCGTTTGCTCCCAACGCTTTTGTGCTTCTCCCGTAGCGTTATTTTGCTTAATCTCTTTTAAAGAGGACAATGAATCAAACAAGTGAGCTTGTCGCTTCATGGATAGTGCAGCACTTTCCGTATGTGATTGTTCTATTTTTGCTTTTACCGCAAAGCCAAGGATCAGCAGGATAAACATGACGGCAATAGGTATGAACATCATTGCCCCACCTAGCCAACCTATTAAGACTAAAAATAATAACGTAAATGGGAGATCAACTAAGGTCACAAGAGATGCAGAAGTAAAAAAATCGCGAACACTATCAAAATCTTGTAGTTGTCGAGCGAATGCACCGACTGATGCAGGACGGTGTTCAAGTTTCATCCCCATAACTTTAGAAAAAAGTATCGAAGAAAGCTTGTTATCGATGTACTTACCCGCGGTATCAGTGACAACTCCCCTTGCTTTACGCAATAGCCAATCAAAAATAATGATGACGGAGACACCAGCGACCAAAACCCATAATGTACTGAAAGCTTGATTAGGCACTACACGATCGTAAACGTTCATAGTGAAAAGCGGAATAACTAGCGCTAGCGTATTGATAAGGAAAGAGGCAATCAAAAGATCTCGATACCACGGAGACATTTCTTTCACTACTGCGAAAAGCCAATGTTCATTATAATCCGCTTGAATAGAACTTATCCGTTTGTCCAGCTCTGGACGCATAGAAACTTGCCATGCTTGAGGCTGGAATTGATTATGCAGTTCCTCGCTCGTGACGTATTGCGTTTCACCTTGATCTTCACTAAATAACGTGACTTGATAATCGCTGTTATGTCGCTCAGATATAATAGCGGGTTGTAACGTCTTCCTATTGATTACCACCAATGGAAAGCTCAACATTGCGGTGGATTTTAAATCGATTAATGTGAGTTCAAGATCGGCTCGCTCAGCCGCTCTGATGAATAAGTCACTATCCAATCTACCCTCAACAAGAGGTAATCCAGAAAGCACCTTTTTTGTATGGTGTCTAACCTCAAAATAACGCATCAACCAAGTTAACGATTGCCCCCAAGGATCGTTAGTCAGCTCACTTGATGAGGATGAGTGATGCTTCATGACATACCACCTACTAGCAAGTTGTTGTCATCAATCATCTTCTGTAAGACATTTTCTTCGGCTACGCCAGTCGAGTCACCTTTGTATAGCTGATCAAGAGTGACGCCCTGCATAAGAATCTGTTGTTTTGTCCCCGTCTCTTCTGGTTTTATGTGAAGCGTTACGCCATCATCATTCTCTGTTAAATCGAGCTTATTATCGACTTCTGTTATCGAGGTAGCGGTGATTATCGAGGCGATGTCAATTGTGTCATTATCATCACCAATAACGGATATTTGGAAATCGTTGATCACATCGTACGAGGGCTTTAACTCGTTACCGAGCCCTGAACTGTCAAACTGGAATACATCGCTGCCACTTCCTCCAATAAGCAAATCATTAGCATCTGTCGCAAGTAATGTTTGGCCCCCTTCTTCCACTAAGGTAACATTGACTGTCTGAGCAGCACCTTCTGCGACTGTAGCACCCAGTGTTGCAATCGGTTTTATCGACAACGTAAAATCACTTGCACCGCTAAACCCGCCAACGATGGAAAGATCAGCGACATCCTCTTGATCAACAGTATAAATGCCGTTCAATCTTTCACCATGACTCAACTCTAGATCTGTTGGTAATCCGCGAATCTCCACACTTCCAAACTCTTCGGGTGCAGGATTGACTAAATTCATGCTCAACCCCAAAGGAATACTCCCAGACGCTTCAGACACAATAGACTGATAATCGGCCGTTAGTGTTGGCTCATCAGCTTCAGGGGTAACAACAATGGTTAGATCGGTAGTTTGCACATCTCCAAAATCGGTTTCGAGTGTCTCTGACACTATCGCTTGATCAAACGTTCTAACATTGAGAGCAACATCCATCGTTCCAAATGCATCCTTCGGAATGAACTCCAAACCTGACACTTCATTTGCTCGCACTAATACCGTCGCCACGGCATTGCCCGCGTCATCGAAGGTAAAGGATGAGAATTGAGTTCCAATACGAATCCTACCTAAGCCTTCCAATGCAGAGGGTTCAGAGCTTGCTTTGATCAACATCGACACTTCTATATATTCGTTGCTATTTGTTTCAAAACCGCTCGCTAAAAAGTCAATCGAAATGGAATCACCTTCATCTCCAGTGAACGTGTTAGAGGTTGTATTCAACGATACATCATCGCCAATCGGTTTTACGCCGACGTTGAACTGAGAAGTGGTATAGTTATAGTCGTTTGATCCAGACTCTTGGGTAATAGCTTGCAGTGTTAATGAAATATCCCCACTAAAATCTAGTGGCGGTAGAAAGTAAACCTTATCAAGTTGTGCTTGAGTTAGCTGCCACTCCTTGCTCTCACCATCCGTTGAACCGTTATCAGGGAGTAATTCGAACGTCCCATTATTGTCCCAAACCAACACGGCTCCGTCTGGCACTCCTGTCATGACCAAAGACATCGACTCAGAACCATCTTGATCGATTAATGATGCAGATAAGTTTCCTAAATAAATATAATTATCTTCATTACCAACTACGTCTTCTGTTTCCAGAACCGCTTTATCAACCACTGGGGTAATGGTAACGGTAACTTCTGTTGATTTAGTTTGAGTATCTTTCGCACTGTCAGTACTTAAACAACTTCCCGTGACTTCATCAGTAATGTTTGCGTCAACGGAAATAACAAGCTCTCCACTGTAGTTTTCAGGTGGGATTAACTGAATTTCGTTTAGACGCGTAACATCTGTCACTACCCATGTTCCATCACCGTTGTCAATGAGTAGGCTCGGGTCCACGGCAGTAAACCGCGCATTCTCGTCAGACACCGATAAAGAAACCCAATTGACACTTTCAAGGCCAGTCGCTGCGTCACCTTCTCCAGTAATGGACTGCATTGGCCCTTCACTATCGCCCAATACAAGAGCAAGATTCAGGTTGGTTATAGTATCTTCTTGAACCGTAACTTGGCTTGGTGCTATCGCGATATCATCGACAACAGGAGAGATTTGTACCGTAATGGTCTGAGAGGTTGTTTTCGAGTCACCATCGCATGGGGCCGTTTCTGTCACTTCTAAATTGAAAGTAATGCAACCAGCAAAGTCCTCATCCACGCCAGTAAGCGTCAAGGAAGACAATCCAGCGCTAGAAATTGAATAACCCAACAGATTGCCCGCATTATCATAAGCAGGTATCACACCTTCGCCAGTAAGCTCGACTCCTTCAGGTAAAGAATCTGCGGCGACAAAGAAGGAAACTAAGTTACCATCACTACTCGCTACATCAGGGTTTAAAAACGCCCCAATTGAGACATCTTCACCTTCTTTACCTACAATATCCCCACTTTGAACGCTTCCTGGTTCACCAGGATCAGCACACTGGTCTCCATCTCCTTCATGGCCAGTAATTTGAATTTGGAACTGACCTGTGATGTATTGAGCATCCGTTCCATCTCGAACATACGCTAACACATTCACATCAAGTATCTCTGTATTAGATGGGCTATAAATCGATGCGCTAGCAAGCAAATCTTGAGCGGTTTCCAACACGCTATCACTTGTGATTCCTTCCATTGGAATCAGCCAGTTCCCATCGGCATCTTGAGAAGCACCATTCGGATGAGTAACAATGAGGTCTTGACCCTGCGGTATCTGTAAAACGATGTAATCGAGATACTCTGAACCATCAATATCCGCTTCTGTAAATGTAATGCCTCCACTCACGTCGACAGCAGACCCATCCGTACTTGTGAATACTTCAGTCGCGCCTTCTAAACGTGTTTTGTCAATATCTTCATTACCAATATCCACTTTGCCAGAAACCACGACGCTCAAAGAGCCATTGATTGCCTTTACATCAGTCTCCATCGTCGGAGACGTGTCTGTCACTTCGTACTGAACTTCCAGGCTAAATGTCCCACTTAGGTCTTCATTAGCTTTTACAGTGATTCGTCCACTGTTTAACAACTCAGATAATGTTGCCGAGCTACCATCAAGTAGTTCATTGAGTTCTAACGGTAAGTTACTTTCCTCTACTGCATTACCATCAAAGTAAAGCGTTAAGCCATCTGGAATGGATACAATGGTGTATCCTGTCAAGGACTCACTAGAATCTATATCTTGATTAACGACAGGCTCAAGATTTAGTGTGATGAAATTGTCCTCAATACCATTGCTTTGTAATTCTTGACCGTCAGTTTGCTCAACAATAGGTGAGATTTCCATTTCCACTTTAAGAGGGGTTTCAGCAGAATCACCATCCGGCTCTGTTGAAACGACGATAACATCCATGCTCAGTGTTCCACTAAAATCTTGCTCTGTTTTGAGGTAAGTGTTTTCAAGAACAGCATTCGAGACCTGATAAACTGGCCCCGTTATTGGGTCCACGTAAGCAATTGGAAGAACAATAGGGTCACCATTTACATCTGTCAGTTGTGTTCCCAAAGGGATGTTCTGAAGCAAAATATTAATTTCTTCTGATAGATCGTCGTCTGATGTCTGGATGATAAAATCCAGTTGTATCAGGTTATCTTCGTCTAACGTAGAGAGATTACTAATTACTTTAGTCGCTTGATCATATTGCCAATTCCCCTGTCCACCATCTAGGACAATTGGTTCATCGACCACGCCTTTTAGCTTAATGTCAATGGTTGCAGATTGGCTCTCGGCGGTTTCATTAAGAGGTGCTAAGCCATCAATAGTCGACTCTGTTGAAATGGCGGTTACTTGAAGGGATAGAGATTCAGTAAATGAGCTGATATCCGATTTTGGTTGAAGTAACGCCTCTGAATTGGCTAGAGCATTGGAGGTCACTAGGTAGGTATTAATACCGATAAGCGTAATCCCAGCTCCGACAGGCAATGTCCAACCATCTTGAACTTCTATGCGATAAGACAGAGACTCCGAGCCATCTGTGTCAGTGAGCCGCCCTAGGATGTACTCTTTTAAGTCAATCGCTTGGTCTTCAAGCCCCTGAATGTTTTTAACGGTCCGCGTAGGCACATCGGCATCTGGAGATATATCGATAACAACTTGCTCAGTGATCTCCGCTGTTTTATCTTGCTCATCGGCAAACACACTACCCGACTCAGTCGTTACTGCCGTCACATCAAAAGTAAATCTTCCGGCTAAGTTTTCGTTAGATGTGATTTCAATTTGATCTAACTCGGATTGGCTATACGCTTTCCCTTCCTCAATAGCACTTCCGTTAAGTGTTAATATAAGTCCATCTGGAATATTCGAAATTTGGTAGTGGAGCGTTTCAGAACCGTCTTGGTCAAACTTTTCAGCAACAATATTGAGTGAAAGTGATTCAGCGGAATCTTCAACACTTTGATAAGAAAAGTCCGAATCACTAGACCACTCTGGCAAATCTGCAACCGGTAAAACGTTAACATTTAACGTGTTATTGCCTTGTAATACAAAACCATCTGGTTCGACATCAGATACGATTAATGCAGACACTGCTAACGAAACTTTGATAGTGTTGCCCGACAGGTTTAGCGCTGGTTGATAAGTGAGATCACCATTTGGAACGGTGAATATACCCACCCCCATTAGCTCTGTACCAGAAAGACTAATAAATCCGTCATTATCATCATCTTCAAGGCGCACTCCGTCTAAAAACAGAGCCCCTCCTTGTAGAGATTCAACAGAGATCCTTATCGCTTCAACACGCTCATTATTCTCCGTATCCCCAGGAGAAACTCTAATCGGTAACGCGACTGGCGTGGGGTCTCCACTGTTATTCGCGCCATTATCTTCTAACGTATCTACATTAACGGTTCGAATAAAGCCCCTGGCATCATCAAGAATTAATTGAGCTTCACTGCTTGCTTGGTCACCGTCTGCATCCGTCACAGTTATCGTTAGATCATCAAGCAAACCACCTACAGGCGTATTAACAATAAGCTCGGTAGTTAGCGTAAATGTCCCATCTTGAGCAATAGTCAGCGTTCCATATTTTAAGTTACCATCACTACTATTGATTAAATCGATGGTCCAAGCATCATTGCTAAATACCGAACTCGCCGTATCGTATGTTTCACCTGCATAGGTCAAACTTGAAATCAACGTGCCATCTGAACTGATTAAGTCGGCATTATTGCTAAACCAGTTTCCCGAAAACTCATCCCCCTCGGTAAGTTCAATTTCTATTGGTGAGCTTGTGTCTTCAGGGATATCATCTACTACACTAACGGTATATGTCTCAGCTTCAGACTGGTCGCCATCCTTATCAACGGCATAAATTGAAAAACTGAGTTCTAATGTGTTCTCGTCCGCTGGAACACCGTCAGGTTCATCGTGTTCAAGTGCACGGTATAGATCAAACTCGACAGTCCCATCGGTATTAAATCTAATTCTAAAGACGTCTTGCTCGCTTTCATCTCTTGCATATAACCAACCATTCGAGTCCGGTGAATCAAGCGAAACCAGGCTACCACTACTTGTTTTATAGCCGAGCGCATTGAACATATCGATATTCACGCTCACACTGGCGATAGAGTCTGAACCTTGTAATAGCGTAATGGATGGTGACGAGCCCTCGATGCCAGAATCAAGCGAATCATCATTCAACCCGCTTTCATTGACTGTGATTCCCTCTGTAATTACTAGTTCCGGAAACAAGCCATCATAGACCAGTATGTTGGACTCCGTAGAGATCTCGCTTCCATCAGAATCTCTCGCCACGATGGGCATAGAGATCGACAATTGCGTCCCATCACCTAAAACATGGTCAAGCGAGTGATAAAGCTCTACAGTTACATTAACGGTAGACGTATCATTTGATGGCAAAGAGAAGTCACTAGGTAACGTGACCCTAAATACAACGTCTCCAGTGTCTGAAATTGCGTCAAAGCTTCCATCATTGTTATCGTACCAAGTGACAGCCTCTCCGTTATAAGTAACAGCATCACCAAGCGTAGTTTTGACAGTATCTCCATCATTTATGTCAACACCCAGATACACAATCGGATCGAATGATGACGTAACTATCACATCCGTATTCGCTATGGCTGAAACCCCATCAGGAGCAATGTTTGTATCGACAGGTGTTTCGGTTAACTCGACATTGCCACTATTGATTAGCGCTTGTTCATTGTCGTTATCTATCACATTAATGTCTAAAACGACCGACGTGTTATCTTGGTCTGAGTCCATTGCAGTAACAACGAGAGGCACGTTTGGATCAGTATTTTCTTGTTGGTCGAGAGCCTGAAAAAGCTCAAAGGAGTAGGTAATGTCGCTATTTGCATCAATAGGTAATGAAGCATTGAGGGTAGCTTGAAAGATGGGAATCTGAGTTTGCCCATCTTCGTCAAGAATATAACCATCAAGTGTTTTGCCATCCGCAGAGACTTGATAAAGCACAACTTGTTCACCACTCGTCAACAAGGGTTGTTCAGAGACGATGAACGACAAAGATTCGAGGTAATCACTGCCAACCTCAACTTGAAAATTCCCTGAGCTCAACACACTTCCATTTGCGAGATCAGATTCTTTTACTTCTACCCCATTCAAATTATTTAAAGTTGGGTCTGCGCCATCCTTTAGAACATAGTCAATTTCATTCTCTACAAGCGGTGTGGCATCTAAATCTACGCCACCAATGGTCAACGGGAAAGTGACCGTATCACTGCTATTGAATTGATCGATAGGGTGCTCAAGAGTAAGCGAAATTGATGCTAATACATCGTTACCCGACTCAACGCCACTCAATGTTAACGTAAATACAGTGACACCATTCGCAAATGCTGTGATTTGCTTTCCACTGGAACTTAACGTGTAGCTAAGCTCATTATCAGAGACTGAGCTTGTAAGCCCTAATGCTTCTAACTTAGTAATAGATGACCCACCGAAATACAAACTACTCGGATCAGGGTTGTCAGATCCCGCGACAATATTGACAGTTCCTTCAAAGTTCAATATCGGGCCATCCAAAGGGACTTCTGTTACGTCTATAGTCGCATTGCCTACGTAACCTGCTTGTCCATCACTAATATCAATGGTCGCGTTAGCCAAGCCATAGTCTTGGGAGTCATCTGCAGCTAAATAGCTGAAAGAAACACTTTGCTCGACCGAATGATCTAGGTTTCGACCTGCATCAAACTGCCAAGAGCCATCAGAAAATACGGTTAATTCGCCTTTTTCTAAACTAAAACTTACGGATCCCCCCTCTAGAATTGACTTCTGCTCCCCGCCAACCTCTACAAATTTCACATAAAGTGTTCCATCAAGATCAATATCATTTTCAAGTACATTGCCCGTAATTGTTTGATCTTCTACGACTGAGTATGTGTCATCTCTAATCACCGGATCAGAGTCATAAATAGTAATCGTTAACGGTGCCACAACCGTCTCTTGTGTACCGTCAGCATCACTTTGAATGCTTTCAACCAATACGTTAGTCACCAGCTCATCTTGACCTACACCATGATCAATCGCTTCATAAAAAGTAATTTGAACCGTACCATCATCATTGACTTCTGCTGAGAAAACTAATCGGTCGTCAGTCGATGTTCCTTGTAAGCTCAACCCATCTTCTGCAACAACAACGTTAATAGATTGACCGACCGATGTAAGCGCGCTCAAACTTGGCTGCTCTGCATGCAGTGCTGGCACACCATTTTCTATGTTGATGGCTGCCGAGCTGCTTTGCTCACCAAAAAATCCAACGATGTTTTCAGAAAAGACCGTTGAACCGGGTAGCACTATTGTCGGCATGGTATCTACCGCGTGGTTGCCGGCGGCATCCAACACTTCTGCTTCAATGGTCCACGTGTTGTTTAGATTGAGAGTGTTTACGTCAATTCCGGTTACTGTCCACGAACCTGATGCATCAACGAGGCCAGTAAAATTCAGCGTGCTGCCTCCGTCACTTACCCGAATCGTCACTGCCAAACCTTGCTCTACACCACTGGTTGTCCCTCTCATTTCCGTGACTATACCCTCACGGAAATCATCAATGGCAAGACCACCGCTAATATAAAAATCCGTATCGATATCAATGATGGGAGCAGTGGCATCTATGGTCGTAGCCTCATCCATCGCTTTCGCTTGGTTGCCCGCCACATCATTCACGGAGGCAGATACGGTTAACGCCCCATCGGCTAACGTGGATAAGTTCGCCCCTTCGACTTGCCACATACCATCAACGACAACGGTATTGAACGAGAACATCACCCCCAAGCTGTCTTGAACCGTGACAGAAACCGTCTGACCATTTTCAACATCACTGACTTGCCCTGACAAAGTGACAGATTGGCGCTCTTCAATGTTTAAATAGCCGTCTCCGCCATCGTCAACGTCCACCGTCACACTTGCGAGCGTATCTTTGATGATGGTGTTTTCACTGATTGCAGGGTTGCCCGCTATATCTATACTCTTAGCAACAACTGTCAGCGTACCTTCAGACAATCCAGAAAGGTCAACGTCGTCCAGAGACCAACTTCCACCAGTCACCACCGTTTCTAAGTTTATGACCGCTCCTAACGAGTCGGTTACCGTAACTTGGATACGCTGGCCATCTTCAATGTTTTCAATCGTCCCTTCGAGGCGAGTAGTCGCGATTTCGTACTGATTTAAATACTCATCCCCTCCACCATCAAAATTGACGTTCACCGTTGCAAGCGTATCTTTAATGGTCGTATCGACGGCGTTCAGGTTATTGCCATAAATGTCAGAAACCACAGAAGTCACCGTAAGCGGTCCTTCAGCAAGAGAAGACAGATCAACGTCTGATAGGGTATAAGCCTCATTCTCTACGGTCGTTGTAACAGTAATGGAATTATTGAGGCTGTCGGTAATGGTGATAGTAACAAGCCACTCATCGCTTATCTTGAGTGCGTCACCTTGAATCGTGACACTAGGAACTTCAAACTGGTTTTCGTATCCATCGCCGCCATCAAGAATATCCACCGTTAATATAGCATCGGGATTCAACCGCTCAGGAGCCTGAGTCTCAGAAGTTGGGTTCTCTCTTTCTTGCACTGCTGGCCTAGTAACATAGCCATTAGAAACGAGTTGCTCAGGTAAAACAGCGCGAATATAGGCAACAAAACTTAACCCACCAGAAGACTCACTAAAATCTCGAACGCTCTGATTAAAAGTGGATTCAATACCGTTTTGAGATGCAATTAAAAGATCATTCGAACTCGATTCATCCTCACTTGTTGTATCTTCATTAAATGCAATATCGAGAATGTCAGTATTAAGAACAACCACCTCTACTTCTGGAACTAATTGTTCGTTAGGCAACATTTGGATCCAAGAACCGTCACTTAAAACCGCCCAAAGAACATTACCGACTTGAATGTAGAGTATTGGCTGCATAATTCGCCCCATATGAAACAACGAACTTTAAGTATGGTCGACGAATGTGACTGTTCAAATGAAACTAGAAAAAACATGGCCCTAAATGGCTCTAATGAGATATTGAACCAAAAACATACCTCATGTATGCGAGAAAGAGCCATTGGGGTAAACTACTTCTGGCGTAACCCATCCACTGGAAATTGATTGAAATTCCCCTTGCTACAATCGGGCTTATATCCAAATGGAGCAGGGAAAGGAATCGTATCGCAGCTTGTTGCAACGGAAGATTCAAACTTTACTCTCTTTCCTATCATGATAGGAAATAACCATGTGGCATTATTTCTTAAATCAAACTCCTCTTTAGGGTCATCAATCAAATTGTATATTTCAGGGATCTGTAATGGGCGCCCTTTCTCCGGCATGATATCTTGATCAATAAAGTGCATCTTGTAATTTTCCCACTTATAAGCGTAGGTTTCAGATCCATTGTTAACGATAAAACCATCTCGATTAGACTTTTCACTATCTCCCTTTAAAAAGGCCCACTGATCAATACTATCTATTGTTCTATCGCTTGGTAATTTGTATCCACCGACATGAGAAAGTGAGGCAAATAGATCCACAACATGGATAATTTCATCACTCACTCTACCCGGTTTGATGTGGTTAGGCCAAGAGGCAATAAATGGTGTTCGGAGAGACCCTTCAAGAGCCGTAAAGTACGCACCACGCCATGGCCCGCTAGAGCCTTGGTATGGCATATGCCACTCTGGACCGTTGTCAGAAAACCAAATCACTAGTGTATTGTCTTTAATTCCTGCTTTTTCTATTGCACCAATAACTTGCCCAGCTCGAAAATCTATCTCAGCTAACACATCTGAGTAATTTCCTTTGCCTGTTTTACCAATAAAATCAGGATGAGGTAGCGTCGGTAAATGTGGTTGAGTAAAAGTAATTACAGAGAAAAATGGCTTATTCTCTTTCACATTTCGATTTATAAAATTTGTGGCATGTTCAACTAGCTCACTGTCAATCGTTCTACGTGAGTCCAAATTATATTCTTTGACCCCTTTAGGGTCCTGCCCTGCTCTAGCTGAAAGGATTTGAGGTTTAGGTAATATAGCTTTATAACCGGGTTGAGAGCTATATTCTGACTCATCCGTCGTATTTGCAATGCCATACCATTCATCAAAGCCTTGATCCGTTGGAAAGCGCCCTTTTTGGTCTCCCAAATGCCATTTCCCGTAAAGGCTCGTGTTATATCCTTGTTCCTTAAACTTCTCTGCAATGGTTATTTCCCAGTTCACCATACCGTAAGGCACTCCCCAAACAACCTTATCTGTCCCAGATCTAAGCGCTCGCCTCCCCGTCATGAATGAGGAGCGAGTTGGTGTGCATTGCGGTTCCACATTAAAATTAGTAAGGCGTACACCTTCTCTAGCAAGTTGATCTAAGTTTTTGGTTTCAACACCTCTGGTACTCCCATAGGAACTTAATTCCCCCCACCCAAGGTTATCAACCAACATTACTACGACATTTGGTGTCTCTTCCGCAACCACTTCTAACGGGATACATAGAAACAGGATAGTTGCTAGTTTATTTTTCATAGTGTCGCCTTTCATTGAAATTTAATCCTGTAAGTGCGTCTTATCACACTTAAAACACACTAAAGTCTAGTTCATGTTAATTAACATTTTTGAAAAACAGGGATTACTTGGAAGCAACAAAAAACCTCTACTATATTCAACTAACTACATTGTCTCATTTGGTGTCATCTCACTCGACTTCGCCATGATGAACACAATTAGTAACGTTATATAACGATAATGGATTCATTTATCGCGGAGGATTTTCATGCGAAACTCGATTAAAAAGGTAATGGCATTGGTCGGTACATTAGCTGCGTCCACAGCCTTTGCTGCCGATAAGCCCAACATCCTTGTGTTCTGGGGTGACGATGTAGGTGTATACAACATTAGTGCGTATCACAATGGTATGATGGGAGGGAAGACTCCTAACATTGATAAAATCGCCAATGAAGGTGCCATTTTCACAGACGCTTACGCACAACAGAGTTGTACTGCCGGACGAGCCTCATTTATTCTGGGTCAACATCCGTTTCGTACCGGTCTATTGACTATTGGTATGCCCGGCGCAAAAGAGGGTATTCAATCGAAAGATCCTACTATCGCAGAGTTACTTAAAAATCACGGCTATGTGTCTGGTCAGTTTGGTAAAAACCACCTTGGTGATCAAGATGAGCACCTACCAACTAACCATGGGTTTGATGAGTTCTTTGGTAACCTATACCATTTAAACGCGGAAGAAGAGCCTGAGTCTGAGTTTTATCCAAAAGATCCAGAGTTTCGTAAAAAATTCGGACCTCGAGGCGTGTTGAAGGCGACTGCGGATGGCAAAATCGAGGACACAGGTCCCCTTACTCGTAAGCGTATGGAAAACGTAGACCGAGAGTTCATGGATGCTAGCTTGGCCTTTATGGAAAAAGCAGTAAAAGAAGACAAACCATTCTTTATTTGGCATAACTCAACCCGTATGCACGTTTGGACACATTTGAGTGAAGAATATCAAGGGAAATCAGGTTACGGCTTATACGCCGATGGCATGATGGACCTAGATGATCAAGTAGGTGTGATGCTTGATAAACTTGAAGAGCTAGGCGTAGCAGATAACACCATTGTTGTTTTTAGTACCGATAATGGCGCTGAGAAATTTACCTGGCCAGATGGTGGTACTACACCGTTCAAGGGCGAAAAAGGTACGACTTGGGAAGGCGGATTCCGCGTTCCGATGATGGTACGCTGGCCTGGAAACATTAAACCAGGAACGGTTATCAACGATATCTTTTCACAAGAAGACTGGATGCCAACTCTACTCGCAGCTGTGGGCGAACCAGATGTGAAAGAAAAACTATTGAAGGGTCATAAAGCAGCGGGCAAAACCTTTAAAGCACATTTAGATGGCTACAACCAACTTGATCTGCTGACTGGTAAAGCTGATGAAGGCGCACGCAAAGAAATCTTTTACTTCGATGCTGGTGGTAATTTAAACGCCGTTCGTTATAAAGACTGGAAGATCCACTTCAGTATTATGGAGGGTGCCATTAATGAGGCATACCGCAAAACACCGAGTTGGCCTTTGATTGTAAACCTTCGTATGGACCCATTCGAGGTCGGTCCAGATGCAGCACTTTACGTCAGACATTTTTACGCTGATCAAATGTGGATGTTCGTTCCTGCTCAAGCTATCGTGCGTAAGTTCCTAGAGACATTTAAGGAGTTCCCTGCAACAAAAGGTAGCTCGTTAAGTATTGAAAAAGTGGTAGAAACAATGACACAGCAACCTAGAAACTAGACCCTAGGTATCGAAGCTACTGTGGAGTTAACTAAGGCCTCAATTGTGAGGCCTTTTATTTCGTTGCAATTGTTTGGTTGCAGCAAGTTATGGTCAAACAAAGATTATCATTTAGTGCTCTCTTTAAACACTTGATTCCAATCTTGTTTCATATCGACAAATAGCCAACCTTGCTCTTCACCTACTTTAAACGATTTATCTAACTTACCAACATGAGAATCTTTATCATACGCCCATTCGCGCTTGTCATCCGTGTGATGGATAATCGCAGAAAATCTTGGACCTGAACCTGCTTTCGTCCACTCTAACATCTGTAAATCACCATCAGAATTACCAAACGCCATGACCGGACGTTTGCCAATGAAGTTTTGAATCGTCACAGGCTTTACTGCTTTGTCATTGACAAAGTCTATTTCCGGCATGCGTTGGATGGTAGGTTTTCCATCAACACTTTGATATTCCGCCTTTAACGTCGTTCCCACGATGTTTTGCGTTGGAATGCCGTATACTTCCGGCGCCCAAACGCGCATAAATTCAATTCCGCCTCCAGAAACGATGTATGTCTGATAATCGTTCGCTCTTAAATAGTCGAGCAGTTCGAGCATAGGTTGATAGACCATTTCAGTGTATGGTCTACCCGTTGTTGGATGGACAGCCGTTTTCAACCATTCCTTAACTTCTTGATGAAACTGTTCAGTAGACATTCCAGAATGGGTTGCCATAACAAGCTTCATTACACCTTCGAGTCCTTGTTTACCAATCCCCTCCATGTCACCTTTTAATGCGGAAGCAAAGGGTTCGGTTGTCTTCCAATCAGGATGCTCAGAGGCCATTTCTTTTACTCTATCGATCGCAAAAAACAACTGTAGATAAACAGGCTTTTCTGCCCAAAGTGTTCCATCATTATCAAACGTCGCGATTCGTTGGCTTTCAGGCACATAGGAATCCGAACCTTGGGTCGTTGTTTTCGTAACAAACGCCATAATAGCTTGCTTAGCGTCAGTGTTGTTCCATGACGGAAGTGGATCTTGCATATCAGCAGCAACAGCGTAACTAGACAGAGCAAAACCTGTTGCTAAGACAATCGCCTTTAACTTTATAGCCATCTTAATTCCTTATATTGAGGTGCTAGGTGCGAATCCAATCAAAAGTATAGTTCAATTGAAACAGGCGCATATTGAACTGAAATATGCAACGGCCACCAAAAAGTGACAATGTCACCAATCTAGTCCACTGTTTTATTAAAATAGAAACATGGAATTTAACGATTAGAGTTTAAATTCATTGGCTTCAACTGATGTAGAGGCACTTTTACGCCCCTTTTTCTGATTGAGCTCTTCAATAACATAGTCGGGAGCGACCTTCGTTAGCTCTGTTAAGCAGTCATCCGTTTTAGGGTTGCCGTATCTAACATAGATGTCACACACGGCATACAATTGTTCTGGAGCACCGGATATCAAATACGCTTGCTCAAAAGCGTTGACAGACTTCTTCAAGTCTAACTCTTCTTGCAGAACACCATTTAAGTACCAAAAGTAACTGTTCGTCTTTGCCATCGTCGCAGCTTTGTCTATTTCAAACGCCGCTTCTTTCTTTTTGTCTAATCTAACCAAAGCGAGAGATTTAGAATAATGCAGCGAGGCATCTTCTGAATTTAGCTTGATACCCTCGTCAAGCACGTTGGTAGCTTTTTGGTCTAGCTGTTGCGCTCGGAAGTTGTCTGCGTAGCTTAACCAAACTTGAGGATTGTTTGGCTCAAGCTTAGTTAACTCTGGGTATATCAGCGCCGCTTTATCCCAATCACGATGCCAACGGTAAACGTCTGCAAGTAATAACTTGGAAACATTATCGTTCTTACTGGACAAGTGTGCTGTCAGCTCTGAAACAGGCCCCTCAAGTGACTGCTGTTGCTCCGAACTCAAATTGGCGTAATCTCGAACGAGGTTAATCGCTGCTGTAATTCGCACCATGGCGGCGTCATCACTCAATAATGGTGAAATCAAACGCCAACGGTGCTCAATCATATATGGCTGAGCTCCCACGATCGCAGCTTCGCGAATACCTGCATCTTCATCCTGCAACCCACGCGCAACTGCAACCAATGCATTTTGGCTTGGATAGTTGGCTAACTCACGTAAAGCATCAATACGTTTTTCTGAAGACAACTTTTTATTTTGCGCATCATAAGACAGCTTTTCGACTCGTTGCGCCGGTGTCATTTGAGCTTCTTGTGGAGTGACAACCGTTGTCGGCGATACCTGGTCTGGGTCTAGCAATGTTGTTTCTTGTGCCACTGCTGTTTGACTCGCAGCAATGCCGATCGAGATCACGAGTAATGATTTAGAGAGCAGCTTAATTTTTTGCATTCAATAACCTATATTCTTTCATTTCCGGGCCTGTAGCAGGCGTAGTGACTATCTTAAAACTTCGTTTCAAACACAGTCTGTGTTTGAGTAGCTTGCTGGCGTAGAATCTGGTCACTGTATTTACCGTGAACCACTGGGTTACCTGTCGCTCGTAAGATGTACGCCATCGACTGATCAACATGGGTAAAAAACTTCTTCCAACCCGCGCAGAGATAATTAAGACCAGGCTCACCTTGCCTAGTACGGATAAAACGGTTTTTGGGACATTCTCCAAAACATGCAAATTGATAATCACATTGAAGGCACTGTTGGGGCAGCGTACGACTTTTAGCAAACCCAAATTTCTGCTGCTCAGAGCTATAAGCGAGCGTATCGAGCTTTTCGTGATGAATGTTTCCAACCTTATATTCTGGGTACACGTAATGATCACACGCAAACACATCACCATTAGGCTCCATTGCTAAGCCTTTCCCGCAGATTTCACCTAACGTACACAGTGGGTTTTTTCTGCCCATCCAGGTTTCGATACTGGCTTCAAAGTACTGAACAAACACGTTGCCGATATCGTGTAAAACCCATTCATTGAAAATCGCGATCAGAAAATTTCCCCATGCTTCATCCGCAACGCAAAAAGGCTCAACAACGGCATCTTTATGACCTGGGATCAACCGTTTATCTCCTTGCTTTAGTTGCTCGTTTGGCTCCCAAGTTTGAGGGGCGGTTGTTCTGAATGTTTTCTGCTCAACTATTGGAATAAACTGCATTTGAGGGGAGCGTACTTCATCTCGCAAGAATCGGTACACTTCAAGTGGGTTACGGCTGGTCAAGTTGTTAACACAAGTGAGCGTAGCAAACTTTACTTCGTGCTTATGTAATAGTTCAACCGCATTCATGACTTGCCGGAATGTGCCTCTACCAGCTCGGTTTGTTCGATAAGCGTTATGCATCATTTCTGGACCATCAATGCTTAAACCGACGAGAAAGTTGTTCGCCTTTAAAAACTCACACCATTCATCGTTAAGCAGTGTGCCATTAGTCTGGAGATCATTGGAGATCGTAATGCCATCGGGACGGTATTTATTCTGTAGCTCAACAATTGTCTTGAAATAATCCAAACCTAGCATTGTCGGCTCACCACCCTGCCAAGAGAAAATAATTTCAGGTGTATTTTGTCCCGCTATATATTGACGGATATAGGTCTCGAGCGTTTCCTCATCCATGACTGGTGAGCAGCCTGGCTTGTACTCAAGTAAATCTTGTTTGCTTAGGTAGTAACAATAGGTGCAATCGATATTGCACACTGCACCGATAGGTTTCGCCATGACATGTAATCGCTTGGATGCTTTTCCATTGAACTGCGGACCTTGAGTTATGTGCATTCATCACCTTCTTAGTTGCTAGCCTGCGCCCAACGGCGTTAAGACTAATCATTAAGTTAATCGCCTAGTGTGATGATAATGTTCAATTATTCGTGGCGCTTGTTATAGTGTGTATAACTGTTTTTCATAGACTTGCCTGATAAAATTTTTTGATCATAAATGTTGATGGAGCTCCCCTATGAAGCATTCCAAAAGTAATACTCTTTACCTTGGTGCCGCTATTTCGATTTCGCTAATTATGACTGGATGTGCAACAACACAACCTAGCCCTCTTGCTCAAAAAATCGATCAAGATATGGTTCTTATTGAAGGCGGACAATTTATGATGGGCTCGGATAATCCATCAGCAAATAAATCCGAGCGCCCGGCTCGCACCGTTCGCGTGGATGATTTCTATTTGGCAAAATTTGAGGTAACCCAAGAGTTATTCGAATCGGTTACAGGCTCTTCTCTGAGTTATTTTAGAAACCCAAATACGCCCGTGAATAACATTAGCTGGCAACAAGCCAATTATTTTATAAAGAAATTGAATGAAAAAACGGGAGAGCACTATCGTTTACCCACCGAAGCAGAATGGGAGTTTGCAGCGAAAGGGGGGAATCTAAGTCAAGGATTCACTTACGCGGGGTCTGATGATATTAACGACGTTGCCTGGTATGCCAGTAACTCAAACAATAAGGCACACAAGGTAGGTCAGAAAAAACCGAATGAGCTTGGCTTATACGATATGACGGGTAATGTTGGTGAGTTTGTTATTGATGCGTTTGATGAAGGCTATTACAAATCAGCACCAAGTGATAATCCGGTAAACGCAAAAGATGAAAAAGAAAGCCTGGCACACAAGTCTGTACGAGGTGGTAGCTTTGCCTATGATGCTGACGAATCCGAAAACTATCGTCGCGATTTTGCTAGCCAGTCAGTCATCATGTCCGACATGGGGCTGAGATTAGCGAAAGACGCTGATTAAACCAAGTAAGAAAAAGTAGAGCGATAAAAGCTCCACTTTTGGTAATTAGCTCCTATTGACCCCAACAATAGAGGCTTTAAGCTGATCAATAGCTTGTTTAGGTGCATAGTGACTAAGCTCTTGTATGCACCTATCGAAAGCAAAAGCGACAGCACCTTTTTTATGATTTCTCGCTAGAACCTCGCATTGAGCAAACAAGTGTTGTGGATTGCCACCGACTTCAAATGCTGTATGCAACGCTTTACTGGCTTCTAGAACATCGCTTTTTTCTAAAGCTAGACCGTACACGTACCAATAATGCGCATTAGTTTCACCAATTTCTGCGGCGCGTCTAAGTAGCTTTTTCGCATCATCGGCTTTGCCTTGACGTAACAAAGAAAGACCTGCGCTGTATGGTAATGTGCTGGATTTAGGTTGAGCTTTCATCCCTTGTTGTAGCACCGTGATCGCAGCTTCTTCTTTACCTAGGTGGCGATACAAATCTGCTAGGTTAACGTAGCTATTTTCGAAGTAGGGTTCGATGCTGATCGCTTGTTTATACAGCTCGGCCGCTTTGTCGATTTCACCTAAGCTGCGGTACACATTCGCCAAATTGGTTCTTCCGAAACCACGATCGGCATTAAACTCTTGAATTTCCATGTACTCTTCTAAAGGCGATTTAATTATATCTTTTTGTAAAGGGGTCATTTGTGCGTAGTTCGCTACCAGCGCCGAGGCAGCTTCCGCTCTCACTGAAAGCACCGGGTCACCAAGTAATGGCTCTAGAATCCGCCACCGGTCATGAAATTCATAACCAGACGAGCCTGAAATTGCCCCTAATCGAACCATTTCATTCTCATTCTTAACGGCCCTAGCCAAAGATACTGTTGTATTTTGGTCAGTGTTGCCCCCCATTCTCTCCAGGGCTGAAGCACGAATAATGTCTTTTAACGACGAATCCTGAGCAGAGTATGCCAACGCATTTGCTGCTCCTTGATGACCAATTGAATCCGCATAAAATGCGACAGCAAAATGTTGTTGATTACGATACTTCGAATTCGGGTACCATTCTGCTATCTGTTCATCGGCCCATTGATTGCTTTTATCTTCATGGCATGACATGCAAACATTGGGCGTTCCAATGTGTTTGCTCAAATCCGGTCGTGGAATATGCCAACTGTGGTCTCTACGAGGATCGACTTGCATGTAAGTCGTTTCTGGCATGTGACAAGTCGTACATTGCGATGCTTCAGATTCAGCCTTATGAAAGGTATGCTTTTCAGGTGTATATTCCGATGCAATATGGCATTGCGAACATACTGCCTCTTCTGGGATCGTTAACTCTGCCGTGTGTGGATCATGGCAATTAGTGCACGTGACCCCTTTCTCCGCCATTTCAGATTGAAGAAACGAACCATAAACATAATCTTCGTCGTAAATCTGTCCATCATGATAGTAGAGTTCAGGTGTTATAAGGCTTAAGCGATATTTATCAAAAAAGGAACCTTTAACATGATCACCTGTTTCATTTAACTGGGTTCGGCGACTATGGCATTGAGCGCATGTTTGCACTTGATTGGTTGCTTCATTTGATTTCGGCTGTAACGTACTATGGCCTTCCTCAAACACCCAATCCAACACTGCTTTAGACAAATTTCGATCAAAGCCATAATGGCTGTCATGCTCAAAAGAAGTGCCAGCATTTTTGTATTTCTTGGCCAGTTCTATGTGCTGACTAGCGGGACCATGGCATGCTTCGCATCCCACATTAATCTCTGACCATGAGCTGTTGTAAGTGTTTTTGTCAGCGTCGTAATTCTTCTTTAGGTTCGTTGAATGGCAATCAGCACACATAAAGTTCCAATTTTGCCCGGTATTGGTCCAATAGAATTCATCCGTTGTTGTCGTTTCTGGATAAAGATGAAACCAACGCTGTCCCCCTTCAACTTTAGCTCTTGTGTCCCAAGCAAAAGGAATAAGCTGCACGCGGCCATCTTCAAACTCGACCATGTACTGCTGTAATGGCTCCCAGCCAAATGTATAGCTGATCTTATAGTCATGCCATTGCCCGTCAGCACCTTGAATATTGACCCAAAATTCGTCGCCTTTTTTAAAAAAACGATTAGGCATTCCTTTGTGCGTTACAACATGGTTATCAAAATCACCACGTACAGAGGTTGTACTTGCATGCTTCATGGCCATATCGTGATGTGACCCTTTCCAGGCCTCCACCTCGTTTTGGTGGCAATCTATACAAGCTTGTGTGCCAGCATATTCTGGATTTAAGCCTGAAGGAATATTTGGTTTCTCTGTTAATAACTCTTGAGAAAAAGCCATAAAACTGACAACAACGTTGACCAGCAATAAAATGCGAAACCGGCCTGCCCACTGACTCATAGATATCCTTATATTTATAATGTACAACCTAAATCAATATAGACACTAAATCACTGGTTATACAAATAATTACAAGCAATACATAACGACTTTAGTATTGCTTTAGGGCCGTAAAACAAGCGAGCATCCTATTGTTTTTCATTTCCATCCCCCTCTTCTACTACGCAATAAAAATAAGGCTCTTCAGTGATCTAAATCTACTTTACGAATCTCTACAAACTAACAGAACAATCCTATTTCTTCTTAATTAATAAATGGTTACAACCTAGCAATAACTTATGGTTATATCGAGTATAAGAGGATTTTTCTATATACATCATTAACTTATGCAGCAACTAAGCATAAGGCTCACTTGTGCTTATCTTTACTCTCAACAATCTGGAGTTTTTATGGCAAATCAATTGAGCAAAATCGCTGTAGGCGCAGGACTGTTAGCGGCGTCTAGTGCTGCTATGGCAGCCGACAAACCGAATATTCTGGCAATTTTTGGTGACGATATCGGCTACTGGAATATCAGCGCATACAACCAAGGTATGATGAGTTACAAAACGCCAAACATCGACCGTATAGCGAATGAAGGCGCGTTGTTCACAGATCACTACGGACAACAGTCTTGTACTGCTGGTCGCGCGGCCTTTATTACAGGTGAAGAGCCATTTCGTACGGGTTTGTTAACAATTGGTATGCCAGGCTCTGACCACGGTATACCTGATTGGGCGCCAACCATTGCAGATCTGTTAAAAGAACAAGGTTACATGACGGGTCAATTTGGTAAAAACCACTTAGGTGACCAAGATAAGCACTTACCGACCAAACACGGCTTTGACGAATTCTTCGGTAACTTATATCACCTAAACGCAGAAGAAGAGCCTGAAACTTATTACTACCCTAAAGACCCAGAGTTTCGTAAAAACTATGGCCCTCGTGGTGTCATTAAATCTTATGCCGACGGTAAGATTGAAGACACTGGCCCGATGACACGAAAACGTATGGAGCACGCAGATGAAGAGTTCCTAGAGAGCTCTTTGGCATTTATGGAAAAAGCAGTTAAGGCGGATAAACCCTTCTTTATTTGGCATAACGCCACTCGTATGCACGTTTGGACTCGCTTGCAGGAAAAATACCAAGGTAAATCAGGCGTAAGCATTTATGCCGATGGTATGCTGGAACACGATGATCATGTAGGTGTTTTACTCGACAAGCTGGATGAGCTAGGTGTTGCAGACAACACTATCGTTATCTACTCAACGGACAACGGCGCAGAAACCATGACTTGGCCAGATGGTGGCGCAACACCATTCCATGGTGAAAAAGGTACAACTTGGGAAGGCGGTATGCGTGTTCCTCAACTGGTTCGTTGGCCAGGCGTAATTAAGCCAGGAACCAAGATCAATGAAATGATGGCACACCAAGACTGGTTGCCTACATTATTGGCAGCTGCTGGCGTACCTGATGTAAAAGAAAAACTGGCAGAAGGCTACAAAGCAAATGGCAAAGAGTGGCGTGTACATTTAGATGGTTATAACTTCATGCCATACTTTGAAGGTAAGGAAGAAAAAGGCCCTCGTGAGTCGCTGCTTTACTTTACGTCTAATGGTGAATTAAACGCTGTCCGCTGGAATGACTGGAAACTTCACTTTGCAACGCTTGAAGGGAACCTAAGTAACGCAGTTCGTTTTGCTCCGAACTGGCCTAAAATCATCCACCTACGCGCTGACCCATTCGAAAAAGGCCCAAGCGAATCACAAATGTACTTGCGTTGGATGGCTGACAACATGTGGCTATTTGTACCTGTACAAGACGTGGTGGGAGAGTTCTTTAAAACACTTCCAGAATACCCAATGCAACGTGGCACAGCGATGAACCCTGCTTCACTAAACTACGACTCTCTAAAAATGCAAGAGAAGCTGCAGCAACTAGACAAAGTTGAACAAGAAATCAGCAAGTTTAAGTAAACTAAGTTAACGTTAGTTAATCAGTAACATTAAGCCAGCAGACCATTCTGCTGGCTTATGTGTATCGCCACATAGGAACTTACTTAAATCGCCTGTTTAGCCTATACAAAGTGGGCATTGTGAGTACAAACTGAAAAGTAAATTACCACCTTCTAAAGAAGGTGGCTTTGTGTGAGCCCCCTAAAAGGGGGCCTTTGTTTAGTCCAGCGCCAA